>JBAXNX010000179.1:0-3606 GCA_037133575.1 Chloroflexota bacterium | reverse complement strand
CCCCACGAGGGCGTCGCCCCCCGAGACCCAGAACTGCGCGGCGGTGGTCGTCGTCCCGGCATCGTTCGAGTGTAGCCGCGGGGCGGCGAGACAGAGTGACGCTGCGGGAACGCTCGCGTGACACCCGATGATGGAAGGTGACTCCGTAGCGAGGGGCGCAGACCATGAGCGGTGAACGAGTTCTCGTCGGGAATGGGACACACACAGGCCAGATGCTCGGCTACTGCGCGTCGTGCGGCGTGTATCACGGAGGGCCGCTGGCCAATGCGGCGTGCCTCCGACTGCGCGCAGCAGCAGCCGAGACTGCCGAGGAAGCCCTGGCGTGGGCTGCCCTCAAGGCGGCAGTCACGCTTGAGTCTGTCCGTTCGCTCCTCAGCGCTAACGCCCGCCCAGACCAATTGGAGCGAGTCCGATGACCAGCCCACAACCACCGTCGTCGCCACCCCCCGCAGAATCGTGGGTCCTGCGACGAGCGGTCACGGCGATGGCCGGAGAGAACCCCGAAACCTTCGAGGTCGTCGCCTCGGGGATCAGCATGGAGCCGACCATTCGGCACGGTGACACGCTGTTCGTGAGCAAGGAGATCGAGCTCGTCGCAGGTCGAGTGGTCGTGGCGATTCACGGCGAACTGTGGATTGTGAAGCGACTCACAATGCGCGACGGGAAGCTGGTCCTCCGCAGTGACAACGTCGATGAGGAAGTCCCCCTGGAAGACGTCACCGTGCAGGGCGTCGTCGTGCAGATTCAGCGCACGATCTAGGTCATATCAACGCTGAGGGGTACTCAGCAGGACTATGATGTGCGTGTGAACGTCGAGTTTGTCGGCGGCCCCCTCGATGGGGAACTTCTGGAGATGGCACTCACGCCATCTGAACTGCTCGTGTTCCGGATGAACGGCGACACCCCGGAACCCATCGGTGACTCGGGCTACACCTTCGAGGTGCGACTCCGACGCTACTGCTACACCAACGAGTCTGATCGGCATCGACACGCCGCGGCCGACTAGATCCCGCCCCCTGGCGACGTAGCGAGACTCGCGAGCAGAAAAACGCGAGCTTCGAGGCTGCACGCGCGGCAACAGCCACGGCCCCCGCGCCTAGCGACCGAACAGCACGTAACTCAGCCCGATCACTCCCAGGATTCCAACCGTCCAACCCACGCTGTAGAGAACCGTGAACCAGTGCGAGCGCCGATCCACATCACCACTCCTTCGGACTCCAAAACCACCCTGCTCGGACGGAGAAAATAGCGAGCAGTCCGGAGCCAGTAAAGTCCCCCTGACGTATCAAATCCTCGCAATTTCGAGCTCATGCCATCCGCGCCACCAACGGCTCACCCTCCGCTGCACCCCAGCAAACAGCCCGGCCGCGAGGCAGCCACACCCGCCCGCAGTGCGACACACTGCTTGCAGAGTGCTAGCACCTGCTTACATACTGTAAGCATGCCAAACGTACTCATCCGCGATGTCCCCGAGGACGTGCAGGCCGTGCTCCAGCGCCGCGCCAAGGCGGCCGGCCAGTCGCTCCAGCAGTACCTGCTCGCCGAGCTCGCCAGCATGACAAGCGCACCGACGCTCCCTGAGATCCTCGAAACGATCGAGGCGCACCGCAACGCCAGCCGCGTTGGACTGGCGGCTGTCCAGGATCTCGAGGAAGAGCGCGAGGCCCGTGGTCGTCGTTGACGCCTCGGTCCTCGCGAACGCCATCGCCGACTATGGCATGGCAGGCGACCTTGCCCGTGCTCGTCTCGCCGCCGATCCAGAGTTGGTCGCCCCTGATCTAGTCGACGTCGAAACGACCAGTGTCTTGCGTCGACGTTGGCAGGCAGGCTCGATCGATGAAGTCACATTTCAGCGCGGCGTCGAAACGCTCATGTCGTTTCGCCTCGTCCGCGTCCCGACACGATCACTCCTGCTGCGCGCCTACGACCTGCGTCACAACCTCACGCCCTACGACGCCTGCTACGTCGCCCTCGCCGAGGAACTGACGTGCCCGCTCCTCACCATCGACGCCCGCCTCTCGCGAGCCCCCGGCGTCACCTGCGCAATCGAGGTACTGGCCTCGTAAGGCTGCCGGTCAGGACTCTACCTCGTCTCCTCGTCGTGCATCGAAGGCTGCGCTGCACTCTCAACTTCGAGCCACAAAGCAACGCCTTGGTCACGGAGGTCGAAGAACAGATCGGGCAATGCACGGAGGCGATCGAGATCAGCGGGCTTGGTTACCCCGAGAAGCGGCACAGGTTCCGCGAAAGCATCACGAAGATGCCCAAGACGCCCGCCGTCAACGAAGCTGTGCGCCAGCTGACCGCGCTCCCGCGCGAGCGCACGGCACGACCTCGTAAACGCCCGAGCGCGCTCATCGCCACCGGGTACGAACTGTCCGTACGCACCATCCTTAGCTAGCCGATCAATGATGCTCAACACAGGCCCAAGCTGTAACAACGCAGTTTGAGCGCGACCGATCTCCTGATTCAGAGGATCAAGCCCAGTCCATGCGACGCGATGCGCCATGAACTCCAAACGCGCAAAGTCTAAGAGCGCGCGACCGACTGCCAAATACACGTCGTCATTCATGCCCAGCCGCCGAGTCCACCGGAAACCCTGCCCCAGCCAGGCGCCCCTCAAGCTCGGCAATCTCGTGAATTGCTAGTTGCAGTTCTTCGCGGTGGTGATCGCGTTCTCGTCGATAGACCCAGAGCGTGAATGCTGATGCGCGTTCCATGTAGTCACTTGCAAGCCAGTCAATATCGACGTCATTAGCTGAGAACAAGTCGGCAAGAAGATCTACACGGCCGTTCTCATCAGTGTGAGTCCGATCCAAGAAAGATCGGAGCGATTCCGACCATCCTTCGTCGATGCCCAACAGCCACTGCTTCGGGAGATACCAAGACAGCCACGCCGTTGGCTCATCACCACTCGAAAACCTCACGCGAGCGACGGGCGTTACTGGCCTGACATGCTGAGCGCGGTTCCGAAGAACACGCAACAACTCAAATGAAGGAGCAGACGTGATCTCGTCGTGCAATCTCGATCGATACTCGCCAAGAAAACTAGAAGTCCACCCGTTCACGTGGACCATGGAGTGGTCAGCGAGTGCGCTGAACGCGGCGACAAAGTTCGCCAGAAGACGGGCGACCTCGAGCGAAAGGTCGGCGACCTCGCCCTCCGCCACAGACCCATTCCAAAGCGCATCAAGCCAGACACGGTCCTGGCGACGGGCGATGAGCTCCCTCAGTTCCCGTCCATTGCTGCGCAGGATGATCAGGTCGAGGATCACCCCATCAAGAGACTCAATCCATTCCCCGGCTGGCGATTCCTCGCGAAGGAACGTCAGTTGGCGGGTCGGGCCCCGTCTGGCGGGATCGTGAGGTACGTCACTCTCCATTGGCACGTCGCCAATCGTACGCGTTAGGCTCGCGCCGCAATCGACAATCCACCCGGCTGCGTCGACTCCATTGGCTCGCTGACTGCCCCAACATCCCCTCCCCGGTACAATACCTATATGACAACTGACGTCCGCACCGAATACGAAGTCGTCATTGGGCTCGAGACGCACGTCCAGCTCAAGACCGAATCCAAGATGTTCTGCCCCTGCTCGTCGGCCTACT
>JBAXNX010000178.1:0-3621 GCA_037133575.1 Chloroflexota bacterium | reverse complement strand
TGCACGCGCTCCAGCTCTCATTCGTCACGAGCACGTTGTCGCTGGCCATCGCGCTGGTGTTCGGCATCCCAGCGGCGTACCTGCTCGCTCGCGCGCGGTTCCCGGGTCACCGGCTGCTGACGATCATCGTCGAGCTGCCGATGGTGTTGCCGCCGACGGTGGCGGGTGTCGCACTGCTTGTCGCATTCGGACGGCGCAGCTTCATCGGCGCGACCCTCGACGGCATGGGCGTCAGCCTCGCCTTCTCGACGACGGCGGTCGTGCTCGCCCAACTCTTCGTCTCGGCGCCGTTCCTCGTGCGCTCGCTGCAAGCGGGGTTCGAGGCGATCGACCCAACGTACGAGGATGTCTCGCGCACGCTCGGCATCTCCGAGCTGCGCACGTTCTTTCGCGTAACGTTGCCGCTCGCACGTCCCGCGCTGCTCTCCGGCGCCGTGCTCTGCTGGACGCGCGCGCTCAGCGAGCTCGGCGCAACGCTGATCTTCGCCGGCAACTTCGAGGGCCGCACGCAGACGATGCCCCTCGCCATCATCACCGCCTTCGAGTCGAATGCCGGCCTCAGCGGCGCGATCGCGCTCTCGCTCGTGCTACTCGTCGTCGCACTCGTGCTGCTCGTGGCGGCGCGTGTCGTCACCCGCGGCCATCGAGGTGCGCTGTGATCGCCGCTGACATCCAGAAGCGCCTCGGCACGTTCCAGCTCGACGTCCAGTTCGACGCCGACCATGAGACGGTCGTGCTGTTCGGACGCTCCGGCTCCGGCAAGAGCCGCACGCTGGCCGCAGTCGCTGGCTTGATGCGCCCCGACAGCGGGCGCATCTCGATCGCCGGGCGCACGGTCTACGACGGTGCATCGAGGATCGACGTGGCCCCCCAGCAACGAAATCTCGGCTTCCTCTTCCAGCAAATCGCCGTGTTCCCGCACATGACCGCCGACGAGAACATCGCCTACCCGCTGACAGGCTGGAGCGCTGAGGCTCGCACGCGACGGGTGCGCGAGCTCAAAGAGCTCCTGCGCATCGAGGACCTCGGTGCGCGCTATCCGGCGCAACTCTCCGGCGGTCAGCAGCAGCGGGTGGCCCTGGCACGCGCCCTTGCACGTCCCGTCGATGGCCTGCTGCTCGACGAACCGTTCTCCGCACTCGACGAGGGCTTGCGAGGCGACCTGCGCGCAGAGCTGCTGCGCCTGCGCAGCGACCTTGATGTCCCCGTGATTTGTGTGACGCATGACTTACGTGAGGCACACTTGCTCGCCGACCGCATCGCGGTGATCGAGACGGGCCGCATCCTCCAGTTCGCGCCACGCGGCGATGTGTTTCAGCGCCCCGCTTCGCGCCGAGTCGCCGAGCTCACTGGCGTGCGCAACATCTTTGCAGCGCGTGGCCTCGGCGGCTCGCGTGTCGAGCTCGACGGCGTGGCGTTCGAGGTGGCAACGCCGGTCGCCGACGGCGCGGCGCTCGATGTGTGCATCCGCTCGGAGCGCTGCCTGCTGCGCCGCATCGAGCCGGGCGAGGCGCTGCCGCCGAACTGCTTCGTCGCCGAGATCACCTCGGAGCTGGCGTTCGGCAGTACCTATACGCTGCGCCTCGAGCCGGTTGGCCCTGGCCCTACCGTGGAGGCCGAGGTGTCGTCGCACCCCTACGACGTGCTGGGCATCGCCACCCGCAAGCGCTGGGTGGTCGAGCTGCCCGCCAACGACCTGCACGTCATGCGGGCGTCCTGACCACTATCCTGACTGTCGAGGAGCACACCATGACCACGCAGTACAACGAACTCACGCCCGACGAGCGCTATGTCATCGAGCAGAAGGGCACTGAGCGTCCCTTCATCGGTGAGTACGACGACTTCTACCAGGCCGGCACCTACATCTGCCGTCGCTGCAACGCGCCGCTCTACCGCTCGGACGACAAGTTCGATGCGCACTGCGGCTGGCCGGCCTTCGACGACGAGATCGCAGGTGCGGTGCGGCAGCTCCCGGACCCAGACGGCATGCGCATCGAGATCGAATGCACGAACTGCAACGCGCACCTCGGGCACGTCTTCTTGGGCGAGGGCCTGACGCAGAAAGACACGCGCCACTGCGTGAATTCGCTCTCCATGCGCTTCATTCCGGTCACGGAGGGCTAGCCCCGCCCGCTGTGGCTACACAAGACGACGTCCGCCGCATCGCACTCGCGCTACCACAGATCGAGGAGGGCGAGGACCACTTCGCGTTCTCGGTCCCGACTCGCGGCAAGCAGCGCGGCTTCGCGTGGGTGTGGATGGAGCGCGTAGCTCCGAAGAAGCCGCGTGTCGCCCAGCCAGCCGTGCTCGCCGTGCGCGTCGCGAATATCGAGGAGAAGGAAGCGCTGCTCGCGCTGGGCGACGAGTGCTACTTCACCGAGCCGCACTACAACGGCTTCCCGGCCATCCTCGTGCGACTCGCGGCGGTCGAGTATCAGGGCTTCCGCCCCGACGAGGTGCCGCTGAACAACCCGCTCGTGCTGCACGTGATCCGCGCGCGCATCTTCGCGCGCAGCCAGGGCCTCCACGATGGCGCCGAGGCGTCCCAGCGCCGCAATCCACCCGCCGAGTGGGCGGCCCCGCCTCTGGCCGACTCGCTGCAGCGCATGGGTGGGCTCGACAACATCTTGCGCCGGGTCGACACCTTCCTCGGTAGCCCGTCGTCGCAGGCGCGCTCGGCGTAGCCAACAGCCTCGAACTACCGCCTCGTCTATGATCGTGACGAGGAGCGCACATGCGCGTGGTCTGCCTGACCGAAGAGACGACAGAAGTGCTCTACGCACTTGGCGCGTCCGAGCTGATCGTCGGCATCTCCGGATTCACGGTGCGACCGCCCGAGGCGCGACGCGAGAAGCCGAAGGTCAGCACGTTCCTCGATGCGAAGTTCGACGAGATCCTCGCGCTGCATCCCGATGTCGTGTTCACGTGGTCGGACCTGCAGGCCGACATCGCTGCTGAGCTCGTGCGCCGCGGTGTCGAGGTCGTGTGCTTTAACCAGCGCTCGGTCGCTGGCATCCTCGAGATGGTGCGACGGCTCGGTGGCTACCTCGGACTGCACGCGCAGGCGGATGAGTACGCGAGCAGACTCGAAGCAGGCATTGAGGTCGCCGCGACGCGTGGCGCGCAACGGGCGGTGCGCCCGCGTGTGTACTTCGAGGAGTGGCACGAGCCCCTCATCACCGGCATCTGCTGGGTCAGCGAGCTGATCGAGATCTGCGGTGGCGACGATGTGTTCGTAGAGCATCGCGCGTTCCCTGGTGCGAAGGAGCGCATCCTCGCTGACCCGCTTGAGCCAGTGCGACGCGACCCCGACATCCTGATCGCCTCGTGGTGCGGCAAGATGTTCAAGCCCGATGTGGTGCGCCAGCGCCCGGGCTGGGAGACATTTCGCCCCACGCTCACCGACGAGCTCCACGAGATCGAGTCGTCGGTGATCCTCCAGCCAGGCCCGGCCTCGCTGACCGATGGCGTCGAGGCGCTGATGCGCATCTTCGACCGCTGGGAGCAGCGCCAGGGCTGACGCGCGGCGCTCCGCCACCCGACGACGTACCCTCACAGGCGAATGAGGCAGGAGGCGGCCATGAGCCAGATGCGTGTCTACACGCGCACCGGTGACGACGG
>JBAXNX010000177.1:0-3658 GCA_037133575.1 Chloroflexota bacterium | reverse complement strand
CGCCCGATCACCTCAAGGCTAGTCGCGGCCGCGATCACGCGCTCCGTGACCTGCGTCTGACTGCGCACCACCAGGGCCCGCACGCCGACGACGGCTTCGACCAGCGCGTCCTCCGACAACCCCGTCTTCACCTCGACGTCATGCTCTTTCGAGAGCATCTCGATGCCCTGCTTCGCGAGGGTGTCGGCGATCAGTACGCGCGCCATGTCAGTTCCTTTGTGCGTGGGGTGCGATGCGAGAAGGTCGAGGACGCAGCACCGGCGCGCTTGCGCGCGCCGGTGTCGTGAGTGTCTGCGCTATGCGCGCGCTGCCGTGGCCTTGAGCTGTTCGAGCGTCTTCGCGACGGCGTCCAGCCCCTCCTCGACGGCTTCATCGGTGCAATAACCGAGGTGGCCGAAGCGGAACAGCTTGCTCGCCAGCGGGCCCTGCCCACCGGCCAGCACCAGGCCGAAGTCCTGGCGCGCGATCTTGCGCAGGTTGGCGACGTCCACGCCGTCCGGGACCAGCACGGCGGTGACCGTGTCGGAGCGGAAGCCCTCGCGCGCGAACAGCGTCAGACCGAGGCTCTGCAGCCCCGAGCGCACACGCTCGCCGTGGCGGTGGTGTCGGGCGTAGACGTTGTCCATGCCCTCTGCGCGCAGCAGCTCGATCGCCTTGTCCATCTGGAAGAACAGCGACACCGCCGGAGTCCACGGCGTCTGGCCGCGCTCGGCGCTCGTCTTGGCGCGACGCAGGTCGAAGTAGAACCGCGGCGTGGTCGTCTTCGCCTGGCGCTCGAGGGACGCCTCGTTGAAGCTCACGAACGCGAGACCCGGAGCAACCATCCAGCCCTTCTGCGAGCCAGACAACACGACGTCGAGGTTCCACTCGTCGACCTTCACCGGAATCGACGACAGCGAGGAAATCGCGTCGACGATCAGGAACCGGTTCTGGCCCTTCACCGCCTGCGCGATCTGCTGCAGCGGGTTGGTCACACCAGTCGAGGTCTCGTTGTGCGTGACGAGCACGGTCTGTGCGTTCGGGTGCGCCTTGATCACGTCCTCGATCTTGTTCGGGTCCGCCGGCTCGCCGGCGTCGAACGCGATCTCGACCGGCTTCGCACCGTAGACCTCGGTCAGCTCAAGGAAGCGCTTCCCGAACTCGCCGACGGTGACAACGATCACCTCTTCGCCCGGCGAGATGTGGTTCACGACGGCGGCTTCCATCGCGCCGGAGCCCGACGCACTGATAATCGCGAGGTCGTTCTTGGTCTGGAAGACCTCCTTCACCCCGGTCGTGACCCGCTCCATCATGGCGGCGAACTCGGGGCCCCGGTGGTCGATCATCTCGGCCGCACCGGCCTGGGCTACCTCGGCCGGAACCGGGGTAGGTCCGGGAATACGCAGATTCACGGTGACTCCTTTTGCGGGCCACGCCCACAGACGAACAATGGAAGAAAAGTGCGGCCCGATCCTACGAGTCGGCCTCCGGTACGGTCAACGAAAACGGCACGTGAAAGCCGCCTTCGCCCGTACAATCGATATCGCGCGTGGCCCCGAACCGGCCTCCGAGGCGCGAAACGCGTCACTCGCCGCGCAACACGTACGTGCTAAGGACCACCGCCACGGACGATCGCACGCTCTCCGTCCTTGAGTTCCCGGCCATCCTTGACCGGCTGGCGCGCCTCACCTCGTTCTCCACGGGCCGAGAGCGCGCGCTCGCGCTGCGCCCGAGTGCCGACCGCGAGACGGTTGTCCGCCGCCAGCGCGAGACTGCCGAGGCCATTCACCTCGACCGCATGGGCGTCGATGTGCCGCTCGCCGGCGCCCACGACATCCGCGACCGCGCCCACGCCGCCTCCCGCGGCCAGACCCTCACCGCCAGCGAGCTCATCGAGGTCGCCTCGACGATCCGCGCCGCTGACCGCGTCCGCCGGGTGCTCGCGCGTGTCGAGGCCGATGTACCGCTCCTCGCCGAGGCCGGACGTGACATCGCCGACCTCAACGCGCTCGGCACGCTCATCGACGACGCCATCGATGAGCGTGGCGAGGTTGCCGACAGCGCCAGCCGCGAGCTCGCCTCGATCCGTCACGAGCAGGTCATCGCGCATGACCGCCTCCAGCAACGCGTGCAGTCGCTCCTGCGATCGACCGACGTGCGCTCTGCGCTGCAGGAGCCACTCGTCACCCTGCGTGAGGGCCGCTATGTGCTCCCGGTGCGTGCTGAGACGCGCAGTGCGATCCCCGGTGTCATCCACGACACCTCGGCGTCCGGTGCGACTGTCTACATCGAGCCGCTCGCGCTGATCGATCTCGGCAACCGCTGGCGTGAGCTACAGCTACAGGAACGTCACGAGGTCGAGCGCATCCTTCGCGAGATCTCGGACGCCGTCGGTCAGTCCGCCGACGACCTCACCGATGCCGTGCAACGCCTCGGTTTCATCGACAGCACGCTCGCGAAGGCACACCTCGCGCGCGCGATGCACGCGACCGACCTCGCCACGCGCGACGAGGCGCAACCGTGGCTTGCCACCGCTCCCGCCGCGCTGCGCCTCGTGCAGGCACGCCACCCACTGATCGCCGGCGACGTCGTCCCGATCACACTCGAGGTCGGTGATGACGCGCAGGCGCTGCTGATCACTGGCCCGAACACCGGCGGCAAGACCGTCGCACTCAAGACCGCCGGACTGCTCTGCGTTATGGCGCAGGCTGGCCTGCAGATTCCGGCGGCCGAGGGCACGCAGATCCCCATCTACGACTCGGTGTTCGCGGACATCGGTGATGAGCAGTCGATCTCGCAATCACTCTCGACGTTCTCCGGCCACATGACGGGCATCATCGACATCATCGAGCGCGCCAGTGCGCGCTCACTCGTGCTGCTCGATGAGCTCGGCGCAGGCACCGATCCAACCGAGGGTGCCGTGCTCGCGATCGCGATCGTCGAGCGCCTGCGCACTGAGGGCGTGTCGCTGATTGCGACCACCCACCACAGCGAGCTCAAGCTCTACGGACACCACACGCCCGGCGTCATGAACGCGTCCGTCGAGTTCAATCTCGAAACGCTCACGCCGACCTACCACCTCACACTCGGCCTGGCCGGCCAGTCGAACGCGATCGCGATCGCCGCGCGGCTCGGCATGCCGTCCGACGTGATCGCGGCTGCGCGCGCGGGCCTCTCGAGCGAGCAGCGCGACCTCGAGACCGTGCTCGCGGATCTGCGCGCACAACTCACCGCCGCCGAGGAGCGCGCACAGCGCGCCGCCATCGCGCGCGACGAAGCCGAGTCGCTGCGCACCGACCTCGAGCAGCGCGTCGCCTCCCTCAACAACGAGACCGACAACCTGCGCCGCGAAGCACGTCGCCAGATCCGACAGGAAGTGCGCGAGACCGAGCGTCTCGTGCAGCGCACCCGTCGCGACGTCGAGTCCGCGCGCCTCGAGCAAGCGGTCGCGGACCTCGAACGCACTCGTCGCGCCATCGAGGCGCTGCCCCCGGAACCAGAGCCAGAGCCCATCCCGATGGGCGCTTACGGCCCGATCCTCGTCGAGCCCGGTGTGCAGGTCTGGCTCCCCGGCGTCGCCTCAGCTGGCGAGGCGTTGAGCGCTCCCGACGAGAACGGCGAGTTCGAGCTCCAGCTCGATTCGCTGCGTACCCGCATCCGCGTCCAGCAGGTCGAGCGC
>JBAXNX010000176.1:0-3675 GCA_037133575.1 Chloroflexota bacterium | reverse complement strand
GGCCTCGTGACCATGGCGGCGGCGCTCACATTGTTCGGCTTGTTCTACGCCTGCACCGATGGCGTGCTCGCGGCCGCAACGAGCGAGGTGATCCCCGCAGCCGTCCGCACCAGCGGGCTGTCACTCGTCGGCACCTCGACAGCCATCGCGAAGCTCGGGTCCTCCGTGGTCTTCGGGCTGCTGTGGTCATGGCAGGGGCCGACGTTCGCGCTGACGTGGTTCGCGGTTGGGCTCGTGATTTCGACGCTGGGGGCGGTGCTCGCGTTCCGTCATGCGAGGGGGACTGATGCTGCGACGGCGTGAGACCTGGTTCGTAGCGATTGTGGCGTTCGCCGTAGTCGGCGGCGCCGCATACGTGGGCGTCTCCGCGCAGCGCCCGCACCCCAATGCGCAGGTGACGCAGCCAAGCGCCCAGGGCGAGATCCTTGGCGCCTTCACGCAGACCACGGCGACGCCGGGCATTGCCACGAGCACGACCACGGCAACCGCGAGCGCCTCACCAACCATCGAGCGCACCTCGACGCCCGCCGCAGCAGCGACCGGAGCGCCGACCGTCCTCGCCTCGACTGCACCGAGTACGCCACCAACCGCGGCGCCAGCACCACCAACGAGCGGCTTCATCGTCTTCCTCGACGACGAGGGTGTGGACCGTGGCGGACGTATCGCCGTGGTGTCGCGAGCCGACCCGGGCGGCAAGCGCGATGTGACGAGCACGCGCTGCTCGCGTGTCTACTTCGCGGCAGGCTCCGGCATCTGTCTCGCCGAGCGCGGTGCGCTGGCGATCGACAACGTCGGTCAGATCCTCGACAGCAAATTGCAGGTGACGGGCGAGACGCAGGCCGGCGGCATTCCGAGCCGTGCACGCGTCAACGCGAGCGGGCGCATGGCAGCGATGACGCTCTTCGTCTCGGGCGACAACTACGCGGGTTCGGCGTTCTCGACGCGCACGTTCCTCGTCGACACTGCGACCAAGCGGCTGATGGATAACCTCGAGGGCTACGCGTTCGTGAAGGACGGCAAGACCTTCATCAACGCGGACTTCAACGTGTGGGGCGTGACGTTCACCTCGGACCCGAACGTGTTCTACGCAACCCTCGGCACAGGCAACTCGCACTTCCTCGTGCGCGGCGACATCTCGAAGCGCAGCGCGACGGTGATCGACGACGGCGTCGAGTGCCCATCGTTGTCCCCCGACGGCACGCGCATCGCCTTCAAGAGCCGCAACGCCGACGACCACTCGTGGCGCCTCGCGGTGCTCGACCTCGCCACGATGACCCACCGCTATGTCTCGAGCGAGACGCGCAACTTCGACGACCAGGCGGAGTGGCTCGACAACAACACGCTGATCTACGGCGTGCCCGCCGATGCGTTCCGCCACGACATCTGGGCCGTGCCGGCCGACGGCAGCAGCGCCCCTCGCCTGCTGATCCCCCACGCCTTCTCGCCGACCGTCGTCCGAGACAACTCGGGGCTGGCGAGGTAGCCCGCCCGACCTACGTACTAACGCTCCCGCAAACGTGAAGCCTCGAACGAGGTGCTCACGCATACTCGCGCGATGATGTCGCTCAACCCCCAACGCTCGAAGTATTTCTACGGCTGGTACATCGTCGCCGCCGGCTTCCTGAACCAGATGATCGCCGCGGCGCTGCTCCAGCGATCGTACGGTGCGTACGTGGCGCTGCTGCGCCACGACTTCGGCTGGAGCAACGCGCAGCTGTCCGCGGCGTACTCAATGCAGCAGGTCGAGAACGGCATCCTCGGGCCGATTCAGGGCTGGCTGGTGGACCGCTTCGGCCCGCGCGCGAGCATGCGCGTGGGCATGGTGCTGTTCGGCGTCGGCTTCATCCTCTTCAGCCGCATCGACTCACTGGTCGGCTTCTACGCGGCCTTCATGATGATGGCAGTCGGTTCGAGCCTCGCAGGCTTCTTCCCCTACACGGTCTCGATCGTGAACTGGTTCAACAAGACACGAGGTCGCGCGCTCTCGACGATGCAGCTCGGCGGTGCGCTCGGTGGGCTACTGATCTCGGCGGTGGCGTTCTCGCTCGCGACGGCCGGCTGGCGTCAGACCGCGTTCGCCTCGGGGATCATCGTGCTCATCGTCGGGCTGCCGCTGACGCAGGTCGTGCAACGGCGGCCCGAGGACTTCGGCCTGCTCGCTGATGGCGAGGTAGCCGCCGAGCCCGTCGCCGGCGCGCAGCACACGAACAGCAGCAACGACCTCGACGGATTCACCCTACGCGAGGCGATGAAGACGCCCGCGTTCTGGCTCGTGTCGCTCGGCCACGCCTCGGCGCTACTGATCGTCTCCGCGGTGAACGTGCACCTCGTGCTGTTCGTGACCGAGGACCTGGGCTACTCGCTCGTATTCGCATCGACGGTGCTCACCGTACTGACCATCGCGCAGATTGGCGGCATCGCGGCCGGCGGCGTAGTTGGCGATAAGTGGGACCGCCGGTACATCTCGGTCGGCTGCATGGCGTTCCACACCGCCGGACTGCTGTTGCTCGCCACGGCCACCTCACCGCTGCCGGTGTTCGCTTTCGCCGTGATGCACGGCGCGGCATGGGGCTTGCGAGGCCCGATGATGCAGGCCATCCGTGCCGACTACTTCGGACGACGCGCGTTCGGCTCGATCATGGGTGTGTCGTCGATGCTGGTGATGGCCGGGACGATCTCGGGGCCGCTAGTCGCAGGCATCCTCGCCGACCGCACAGGCGACTTCCGACTCGGCTTCACGATCCTCGCGATCCTGTCGGGCATCGGCTCGGTGTTCTTCCTGCTCGCACGCCGGCCCGCTGCGCGAGTACGGGAGCTCGAGGCAACACCGGCGGCCCAGCCAGCTGAGGTGCCTGGCCGCTAGCTGCCCACCCGCTCAGTGCTGGCTGTACGCCCGCACGTACGCGTCGTAGTTCCCCGACTCCGTGCCGATCTTTCGAGGTACCTCGACCACCTCGAAGCGATCCACGGCTTCGTCCCAGCGGTGCAGCAGGCGCGCGCGCGGTCGGCCGTGCTCGAAGCCATCGATCTCGTGGATCTCCGCGACGACACGTCGAGTAGGCTCGGACCACGGGCCGATGCTCCGGATGTACGCGACGAGCTCGATACGCGCGGCCTGCTCCTCCGGGATGCGGTTGTGCATCGTGAGCACCTCGAACGCCTCCTCCACGCCGGGCGCGTGCAGCGCCGTCGCGAGCGAGCGCGTGCCGAGCGAGGCGAACACGCGCCGCGCGTCGCCGCCCCACAGGTAGTCGTCGAAGCCGGCGGGCGAGATCTCGGAGACGACGAGGTAGCCGTCGAGCTGCTCCGCCGGAATACCGAGCTCGGGCCCGTGTGCGCGAGACAGTCCCGTGATCGGCGCGTCGTGCGAGGCGCAACGCAACGTCGCTCGCATCACGGTGCTCTTGCCGGCCATGCGCGGAACCGCGACGAAGAGCAGCGAGCGCGCCTCCTCGGCGGCAACGGCCAGCGTCGCCGCCATCTCGGCCGACATGCTGCCGTTCGCCACGAGGTCTTCGAGGTTGAGCTCTGCCATGACGGCCAATCCTACTCGCCCAACCGGGAGGCGCAGACAAACGACGAGGCGGCCTCGCGGCCGCCTCGTCACGTTCGCCCGGAGATACTCGAGCTAGTCGGGTTCCGAGCTCCAGATCACGAAGTTGCTCCAGAACGGCA
>JBAXNX010000175.1:0-3685 GCA_037133575.1 Chloroflexota bacterium | reverse complement strand
GTACAAGAGAGCCGTTCTGGCGAGACCGGGCGTCCGATCTTGGCTCGACCGCCCCAGTTCCCCGCAGACCCCCAGGACGCCGTCCGGGAGCGGGGAGCCCGTGGACGTGCTGGCGACGTACGCAGTAGCCACGCCCACTGTGGCGTCTCGTTCCACCCGGCGCAGTTTCCCCTCGGCGTACGAGATCGCCGCTGCTCGATTGTCAGTGCGTTTCTTGCATTGGTTTTGGCTTGCTCGTGCCGGCCATCCAACGGTGCGCCAGGGACCAGCCTCAGCGAGCTGCGCGATCGGGTTGTCCTGCGTGAGTGCATGTGTGCGCGCGGGCTTCCCCGGCTGCTACCGAACCCATCCCCGGAGCGACTCCCCATCGGAACGCTCCCTGGGCGAATGCGTCGCGGACAGTCTGTTATCGAGGAACCGGGGATAAGCTCATTCCGGCTGCGCGCGCTGCTCGAGCAGTCACGTTCTTCGCAGGAAGTCGACCAATCTGCCAGGACTGAGTCGATAGCCACGGCCGTTGAACTGAAAGAACACCGCCGTCTTCCGGTCGAGCGTCGTCGCGATCGCCTCTCGCAACACGTCATAGAACCAACTACCGAGCGGCGGCGTGATGATGACGTCATTACGCCCGGGCGTTCCGGCGAAGAGCTCTTGAAAACCCGGTGCGTCGAGTGAGACGGAGTAATCTCTTCCCTGGTAATGGATTCCCATAGTCACGCGCTCCTGCAGTCGTGCTATGTCGTCCTCGGTCGGCGTCCTCTCGCTCTCAGTGAGTTTCGTGCTCGCTTCGGCTTGTATCTTTTCGAGAAAAGCGAGAACAGCGCCGTCTCCGGCATTCGCTTTCTCTCCGACTGTTGTGTACAGCGCCTCCAACAGCGATCCATCCATGGTTTGTTCGCGAATCGTCCCCACTGCTGGGCACAGGAAGTGGTCCACCCGCGCCTCGTGCTCTCGTGCGACAGCAGCAGGAATGGTGATCCAGTGCCGAAATGCGCCGTTCGTGACGATGAAGTTCACGCTGTCGCGGAACAGCTCAGCATCAATCGCTCTGTCTTGCTGCGCCTCGTCGGATGAGTCTTCCCGTAATCGCAGGAATGTGGCGAGAGCGGGGATGAGTTCAACCGTGAAGTTCGGGGAGGCCCATTCTTTGATGTACCTATCGAAATCTGCCAGACCATCGCGGATTGAAACTGATTCACGAGCGAGTGCATCGAACGTCTCACGCAACGCCGCGAGATAGTCCTGGATGACGCTCTGATACGCGATGATCGCAAGGACGACCGAGGGGTTCTCCCGCGCGAGCTGCAAGGCTGCAATCTGCTCGTCCCGCGTATACAGGGCACGGACGTGCGATCTCCGCTCGACGCCCTTGATCTGGAAGGAGAGCTCCGGGGCTTGAAACCGACTCGCGATCGGCTCTGCGGTCGCAGCCGCTTGCTGTCCGTCTGGAGTCCCCAGGACATCGACGATATCGATCTCACCAGCGGCGAAGAGCTCGCGCCGGAAGAACTTGCGCGCGCGGGGATCGACCTCAGCAGCGGCGGGCGCGCGATATTCTGCGACGATTCGAGCTGCGTGCTCGGAGTTGAAGATGTCGTCGGCTACGAATCGCTGATGGAAATAGCGGAGCACCTGTTCCTTGGGGAGGAGGAGCCTGTTGACCTCGGTGAAGTTCCTCCGCACCGCAAGGACGGCCGCCTCCGAAACGTCCCTCCCAAAGATTTCAATGAAGGCTGGACCATTCACGTAGGGGACGTTGAGCAGGGTGGATGGCATCCGCTCGTATCTGCTGGCAACACCATCGTTGCCCCGCGCAGCATCGAGATCGGTAGCAAACAGACCCGCCGCGATGGCGTCGTTCGCTACTTGCTGGAGATCGGGACGGATAACCACAGCACCCTCCAACAGTCAGCGTCCGCCCGGAATCGCACTGTCTTCGCAGGCGCTCGCTTCCTACAGCGAAGGACATCCGCTGTCAACGAGGGCCTTGATCGCGTTCGAGCACGGCAGTCGGTGACGGCGATCCCGGCCGGATCGCACAGGGAGGACGCCTTTCGATCAGTTCCGCTACGTCCAGCTCAATTGCAGCGCCACCGCGGCCGCAGCCTGGTCACTGACGTACGTGCATGTCTCAGATCCGGGTGCGAGGAGTAGGCTGGCCGTGCCTTCCTGGGAAACGGGACCTGACGATCGCAACACACGAGGGCACTGGTGAGCGAGCCCATCGATTTTGAGCGCATCGCGGCCCACGTAATCGACGCTGGGCTGTTTGATGTTGACGCGAGTGCCGCTCGAAAAAACTTGCTGACCATCGAGCGGTACCACAAACATCCGGCGACCCTCCTGGACGTGCCGTATGAGCACGGACCGACGGCGATCGAAGTCTTGCAGCAGGACGTGCCGGAGGCGTCCATCTATGCCGTGAGGCACAACTTCACTGAGGCGAACAAACTGCTCGTACCCCAAGATCACGTGTCGCACTACTTCGAGGAGCGCATTCTCGCCGACGACCTGTTTGCCTCGCCATCACTCGAGACGCTGGTCGCGGGCTATCAGGCGCCGGCAATCGATCTCTACGAGGCCACCGGAAACAATCGTCTCTCCGGCATCCGTTACCAACCCGACGAGCTGTCGTTCCGAGTCAACGGTGTCGACCGGACGACGCACGACCGCTTCCTGTACACGCGTGAGGAGCATGTCGCCGGCCTACGCCTCGCCGAACGCCATCCCGCGATCGTACTCGCAATCCTGCTCTATCAATCCGTCCTGCAAGACTACTTGCAGGGTGTGCGGGCAGCGCTTGTCCGCATCGCTCAGCAGCCTGACTCACGTGTAACGTCGAAAGATGTCGCAGACTTCGACGGATATATGGAACCCTGGCGCGCGGGCAATTTCACCCATGAGTTGATTCCCGCCATGGCACTCTTCCAGAAGCAGCGACTCGATGCAGGCGCGGTAGAAGAGCGGTCGATCGACCGTGAAGCGTTCCAGAGTGCAACAGAATTCATCATCGAACATGGTGCGTTCCGGAACTGGATCACAATCCCCGCAGACCTCGCGGCGGACCATCCGGAGCGCATCTACCATTTCTTGTGTCCCGCAGTGGGCGCAGTTCGCGCACAACTCTCCGATGGCGTGTTGCTCTGGCGCCTCTACGGGATCGCTCGTCAGAAAGTCCGGCGGAAAGATCGCAATGCCACCCACCACGCCGAACGCATTCGTGACGAAGCGCGCGAGAAGTTCCGGAACAAGGACCGGGCCCCGTTCACGGTGACGATTGACGGTGAAGCCAGACCGCTCCAGATCAACACCAGTTTTGTGCTGCTAATGCGAGGCCGCCAGCAGCCAGGCGATCTACGCGCCAAGCCGCCTGTGGGTCTTGGCCTATTTGACGTGGTGCGATCGATCGTCAGCCTCTCGATCGAGCGGGATGCGGCGATCTACTGTGACTTCAACGGGACGGGATACCGCATCACGCCGCAAGGGATCGCGGACTTCATGAACCGAGCATCACGTCGGGTGTAGCCCGTCGCCGGAGGTCACACCCGTTGACCGTGAGCGAAATCGATGACATCTGCGGGCTGCTGCTCGATGCCGAGGTGCTACCTGTTCAGCGTTCCTCTGGGGCAGTGCGCAGTACGCAGCCCACGAGCGCGACCATGACAATCGTCGCTAGGAGCAACGC
>JBAXNX010000174.1:0-3702 GCA_037133575.1 Chloroflexota bacterium | reverse complement strand
CATCATCGACCAGTGCGTCGCGCAGGGCGTCCCGTTCGCGCGCGAGTACGGCGGGGCGCTAGAGAATCGATCGTTCGGCGGCGTGCAGGTCTCGCGCACGTTCTACGCGCGCGGCCAGACCGGCCAGCAGCTGCTGCTCGGCGCGTACCAGTCGCTGATGCGGCAGGTCGATGCCGGCACGGTGCGCCTCGTCCCGCGCACGGAGATGCTCGACGTCGTCGTGGTCGACGGCAAGGCGGCCGGCGTCGTCGTCCGTGACCTCGTCACCGGCGAGGTGTCCTCGCACTCCGCGCACGCCGTCGTGCTCGCCTCGGGCGGCTACGGCAACGTCTACTACCTCTCGACGAACGCGAAGAAGAGCAACGCGACGGCCGCGTGGCGCGCGCATCGCAAGGGCGCGGCGTTCGCGAACGCGTGCTTCACGCAGATCCACCCGACGTGCATCCCCGCCAGCGGCGAGCACCAGTCGAAGCTCACGCTGATGTCCGAGTCGCTCCGCAACGACGGCCGCATCTGGGTGCCCAAGGACCAGAACGACGTCCGTGCGGCGGACGAGATCCCCGAGACCGATCGCGACTACTACCTCGAGCGGCGCTACCCGGCGTTCGGCAACCTCGTGCCGCGTGACGTCGCGTCGCGTGCTGCGAAGCGCGAGGTGGACTCGGGCCGCGGCGTGGGGCCGCTGAAGAACGGCGTGTACCTCGACTTCAACGATGCCGTGGACCGCCTCGGTGAGAAGGAAATCTTCGAGCGCTACGGCAACCTGTTCGAGATGTACGAGCGCATCACCGGCGAAGACCCGTTCGACACCCCGATGCGCATCTACCCCGCGACGCACTACACCATGGGCGGCCTCTGGGTGGACTACAACCTCCAGAGCACGATCCCCGGCCTCTTCGTCGGCGGCGAGGCGAACTTCTCCGACCACGGCGCGAACCGCCTCGGCGCGTCGGCGCTGATGCAGGGCCTCGCGGACGGCTACTTCGTGCTACCGGCGACCGTCGGCGACTACCTCGCCGGCATGCTCGGCTCGAAGCCGGTGGACACCGAGCACGAGGAGTTCAAGAAGTCCGAGGCGGATGTGGCGGACCAGACGCGCCGCTTCCTCGGCACCAACGGTAAGCACTCGGTCGACCACTTCCACAAGGAGCTGGGCAAGATCGTGTGGGACCGCATCGGCATGGAGCGCGACAAGGCGGGCCTCGAGTCCGCGCTGCGCGACATTCCCGCGCTGCGCGAGGACTTCTACCGCGACGTGAAGATCCTCGGCGACGGCGACGGGCTGAACGACTCGCTCGAGAAGGCGTTCCGCGTGGCGGACTTCTTCGAGCTCGCGGAGCTGATGGCGCAGGACGCGCTGCACCGCGAGGAGTCGTGTGGCGGCCACTTCCGCGTCGAGCACCAGACCGAGGACGGCGAGGCCGAGCGCGACGATGAGAACTTCTCGTACGTCGGCGCGTGGGAATGGAAGGGCACGGGACAGGCGGAGGTGCTCCACAAGGAGCCGCTGACGTTCGAGTACGTGCACCCGGCGCAGAGGAGCTACAAGTAATGCACTTCACGCTCAAGGTGTGGCGACAGCGCGGCCCCAGCGCCAAGGGTGCCTTCGCAACGTACGAGGCGAACGGCATCTCCGAGGACATGTCGTTCCTCGAGGTGCTCGATGTGGTGAACGAGGACCTGATCGAGGCGGGCACCGAGCCGATCGCCTTCGACCACGACTGCCGCGAGGGCATCTGCGGGTCGTGCGGAATGATGGTGAACGGGCAGGCGCACGGCCCCGGTACGCGCACCGCGACGTGCCAGCTGCACATGCGCGTGTTCAACGACGGCGACACGATCGTCGTGGAGCCGTGGCGCTCGGCGGCGTTCCCGCTGGTGCGCGACCTCGTCGTGAACCGCTCGGCGCTCGACCGCATCGTCGAGTCGGGCGGCTTCATCTCCGTGTCCACCGGCGCGGCCCCCGAGGCGAACCTGATCCCGGTGCCGAAGGTCGTCGCCGACGCCGCGATGGACGCGGCGGAGTGCATTGGCTGCGGCGCGTGCGTGGCAGCGTGTCCCAACGGCGCCGCGCAGCTCTTCACGGCCGCGAAGATGCAGCACCTGAACTTGCTCCCGCAGGGCCAGTCGGAGCGCTACCAGCGCGCCGAGCGCATGGTCGAGACGATGGAGGAGTACTTCGGCGGCTGCACGAACCACGGCGAATGCCAGTTCGCGTGCCCGAAGGGCATCTCCATCGACGTCATCGCCTACATGAACCGCGACTACATGGCCGCGAAGACGAAGAATCGCAAGCTCACCGGCCAGGCATAGCGTTCGAGGCTCCTCGGAGCCATCGAGGACACGACGAAGGGGCGGCCTCACGGCCGCCCCTCCTGGTTGTGTGACGTCGACGTGTGGCTACGGCGTGGAGATTGATTCCCTGAGCCAGCCGTCGCGAGCGCTCAACTCGTTCCCCAGTCACCCAGGAAATCGCCCATGGTGAGCTGCACGCCTTCGTTGCGCAAAATCCCGTAGGCCGTGGTCACGTGATAGTAGAAGTGCGGGATGGCGTAGGCGACCAAGAACTGCCCGCCGCTGCAGCGAATCGAGCCACGGGGACGCTCGATCACGATCTCTCGATCGAGGCCAGCTTCGAGGTCACTCGCCGCCACCTCGCGAAGATACGCGATCGTCGCATCGATGCGCCGATGCAGATCCGCGAAACTCTTCTCGTCGCTCGCGAGGGGTACGGACGGCGCATCCAGCAAGTGCGTGATCGCCAACCTCGCTCCCTCGGCAGCCCAGTGGACCTGCTCTGCGAGCGTGTACGCGTGCAGATCCGCCGGTGCGGCACTCGCGGCAGCGGCGAGTCGCGCGCCGAGCAGCACGGCCTCACCGCCGCCACTCGCATCGGTGTGAGGTTCGGCATGCACCAGCAGCGCTTTCAAGTTGGTCAGTCCGCGGACGAACAGGCCAGCGGATTGAGCGTAGGCGTCCAAGCTCATCGCGCACCCTCCATTTGCCCACGCAAGCGTACGAGCACGCGCTCTTCATTACCAAAGTCGCGAACCATTGCGGCCGCAGAGGCGCGGTGATTTCGGATTCAGTCTCGACGAGGCATGCCCGAAGTAAACGCGGCGCGCCGATGACCGCTCACTCGGGTCGGGTTACTCGCCGGGCTTCGTCATCTCTTCGGGCTTGATCCATGCGTCGTACTGCTCGTTGGTGAGCAGGCCGGAGTGGAGGGCGGACTCGCGGAGGGTGATGCCCTCGGCGTGGGCGTACTTCGCGATCTTCGCGGAGGCGTCGTAGCCGATGTGCGGGTTGAGCGCGGTGACGAGCATCAGCGACGAGTTCATCAACTCGGCGATGCGCTTCTCGTTCGGGCGGATGCCCACGACCATGTTGTCTGTGAACGAGCGCGCCGCGTCACCAAGGAGGCGCAGACTTTGCAGGTTGTTGTACGCGATGACGGGCTTGAACACGTTCAGCTCGAAGTGACCGGTCGCGCCGCCGATCGAGACGGCGACGGCGTTGCCCATCACCTGCGCGCAGACCATCGTCAGCGCCTCCGATTGAGTGGGGTTCACCTTGCCGGGCATGATGCTCGAACCCGGCTCGTTCTCCGGCAGCATCAGCTCGCCGAGGCCGGCGCGCGGGCCGCTGCCGAGGAAGCGGATGTCGTTCGCGATCTTCATCAGCGACGCGGCGATCGTGTTC
>JBAXNX010000173.1:0-3716 GCA_037133575.1 Chloroflexota bacterium | reverse complement strand
ACGGCCTCGTGCGCGATCAACAGACGGTTCGTGCGCGCCACGGAGTCGAGCACGGATTACCCGACTTAGGTGTTTCGGGCGTTCCAGGATCCTCGGATTGTGCGGCCTGGGCAGGCTCTGATGCGGAGGATGGCGGGCAGCCTGGGATCAGCGGCTCGTCCGATGAGTCCCTTCCCCGTACCAGTACGCGAAGACGAGGATGGCCAAGGTGGCCGTGGGGTCTACTGGAGGGACCCCGCAGGAGCACGCCGTCAACGCGGTGCGGGGTCCGTGAGCGGAAGCGAGAAGAAACCAGAAGTGTACGAATCGCCAAGATTGATCTAACACGTGGAATACCTATAATCTTTCATTTATCACTCAAATACGAAGTTCTTGCGGGGACGACCATCCCAACGCTGCCTTTGCAGGAAGGGATCAAGATGACCGATTCTGAAGCGCGGGGCTCGCGCCGTCGTGGTCTGACCGTCCTCGCTGCCGCTATGACAGCGACCGCGTTCGTGTCGATTGCGGCCGGCGATCGAGCGAGTTCCTCCGCTGCATCGCAAGTCCCTGAATCGACAACGCAGGCCTCAACGGCGCAAGTGTCGCCCGAGGCTCGAGCGCAATTGCACCTCGTGGAGGTCACCGCTCCGGAGCCTATGTCTCCGGTCGAGTTCGAACACGTTCAGCGAATGCGCGAGCTCTATGGCTTGCGATCAGACCCCGAGTTCGTGCAGTCCGTGTACGACGACCCCGCTGGTCATCGAGCGGTGCGGTCCGAGTGGGGACTTTTTGCAAGCCTTATGATCGCGCCAGACGAGGTTCCTCAGATGCAGCTTCGGGCGCTGCAGGACGTCGACTCCCAAGGTGCCAGCGAAGCCGTCCGACTCGTTCTTGGTGATGCTTTCGCAGGCGCGTTCTTGGAAGGCACGACGTACGTCGTGCAGTGTGCGCGGTGCGATGTCGGATCGCTTGCGGCCGCGATTCGCTCCGCGCACGCTGTGAAGGAGTCGCTCGAGTCCAACCTTGACCTGCGAGTGGTTGCTCGCTCTGAGCCAGAACTCCAAGAGTTGGCGAGGGAGGTTGAAGACTTCCTGGTGAAGACAGAAGCGAAGACAAACGGCTACGGTGCGATGCCGATGGCCAACCTCGTTGAGGTTCACTTGGGCCCCAGTTCAACACCGGGAATCGGCCAGTTGCTTCAAGAGCGATTCGGAGCAGATGCCGTCCGTATTGTGGAAGATCCTGGAGACGCGCAGCCGTACTCCAACAAGAACACTTACCTCGTCTACGGTCAAGTAGAAGGCGGGCAGGCAATCAAGAGAGAAGGCTCAGCGGACTACGACTGCACGTCAGGTTTTTCGGTACAGAGCGGCTATGGACCATTCATGCTGACGGCCGGTCACTGCGCAGGTTCAACATGGGTTCAAGGTGGCGCCACATTGGGCGTCGTTGCTGCGCAGAGCCAGTCCGGATACTTCGACGCGGAAGCGATTACCACCTACGGCTACCGCACCAACCGCCCACGCTTCCACCACACATACTCCGACGACTTCGCTCCTGTCACCTTCGTTCCCGGCAACTTCGACGACTTGATGAATCAGCCTGTGTGCCAAGCCGGTCGCACCACAACAGGAAACAGCGGCAATCTCAACCTCACCGCTCGGTGTGGCCCGGTTACCACGCTTACCTATGACCACGATGGCGGTGGCGCGACGTGGCAACCAACGTTCCTGTACGCGTCCCATATAGGAGACTTCGGTGACTCCGGCGCTTCGATCGTGTGGGCGACCCAGTGGGGCTGGGCCGCCGTGGGCATCCTTCACGGAGGTCCGAACCCGGGAGGCTGTTGCGTGTGGTCGAGTCGAATGGACATCATGTTGTACATCTGGGGAATGCAGTTGACGCCTTATCCGTAGACTGTGAGTACAAGCTTCCCATTTCGGCATAGCCTATGGAAAGGGTTGTGCTGAATTGGAGGCCTTTCTTCGTGCGCCGCATGTTGATCGTCAGCATTCTCTCAAGCCTCGCAACACTTGGTTGTGGCCACCAGTTGTCCGCGGCGAAGAGCGCAAAGAGTGAGCTCCGTTTGTCGGTCGATGACAGCCGCGTCCTGCCCGGGGATGTTGTAGAGGTATCGGTACATGGTGCAGGCATGAACCGACTCATCGGTGGTCCAGATAGCTACCTCGAGGAAAGAACAGACGGTGGATGGCGGCCGCTGTACGTGCTTCATTGGGTTGGGGTCGACGAACCATCGATACGGGGCCCGAACGATGACGTCGAGTTCGTGCGTGTGGGCACGAGAATCGCTGCGGTCGTTCCACCAGTTGAGCCCGGAAAGTACCGTATCGCTAGACCTTTCCGTATGGAAGGGTCTGCCAAGCGGCTCAAGCTCACGAAGGAGATCAACGTTGAACCGTGTTCCATGGGAACCACGCCGCAGTTCATCCCGGGAAGTGCCCTGGCCGACGACTTGGGAACACCAGCGTGCAGGTGAACGACCGTAGATCTCGGTGCCCTACGGCGTCGTCATGTTGGGGACCTGTGATCGCGACCTCAGCGTCCGAGAATGTTGGATGGGTGGAGGACGAGCTGACCTTCCCCCGGCTTCGCGGACGGGGATGCCCAAACGACGCTCCCCCGCCGACGCCTCTTCATCGAAGGAGGAGCACGGCCCGTCGGCTACGGCGATGTCTCAGACCTGCCGGACCCACCGTCACCCAGTCCCGGGCCCCGCGTCCGCGAAGTGTCACCCGCGTACCGGAGCCGCAAGTGTCAACCATGAACCGGAACCACACAGTGTTGGCGCCCAATGTCACAGCGCGTGTGTCACAGCGCGTGTCCGTGCCCACTACGTGCCCACCACGATGGGCCCGGGCGGTGCGGGCCGACGGCGGCTGGCTGATCAACGGGGCGAAGACGTTCATCTCGAACGCCGGCACCGACATGTCGTTCGGGGTCACGTTGCTCGCGCGCACCGAGGAGCTGGGTGAGAAGCCCACCTACGCGTCGTTCGTGGTCGAGCAGGGCACGCCGGGCTTCACGATGGGTCCGAAGATGCGCGGCATCGGCTGGCGGGGCCTCGACACGCGGCAGCTCTTCTTCGACGACGTGTGGGTGGCCGACGAGCACCTCGTCGGGGACCCGGCGATGGGGCTGGGCCAGTTCCTCACGACGCTCGAGGTCGGTCGTATCTCGATCGCCGCGCTCTCGCTCAGTCTCACCCAGGCGGTCCTCGACCTGGCGCTGGCCTACGCGAAGGAGCGCCGTCAGTTCGGTCAGCCGATCGTCGACTTCCAGGCGATCCAGTTCAAGCTCGCCGACATCGCCACCGAGCTCGAGGCCGCCCGCTGGCTCACGTACCGGGCTGCTGCGCTGCGCGATGCCGGCGAGTCGTTCCTGCAGGAAGCGGCGATGGCCAAACTCAAGGCCAGCCGGGTCGCGGCCTGGGCCGCGTCGGAGGCGGTGCAGATCCACGGCGGCGTCGGCTACATGCTCGAGTCGCCGGTGGCCCGCTTCTACTGCGACGCCAAGGTGCTCGAGATCGGCGAGGGGACCAACGAGATCCAGCACGTGGTCATCGCCCGCGCGCTGGGCTGCTGACCGCGCGGGCAGAACTCAGACACGCGCGAGGCGGCGGACCGCGTCGGCGATCTCGTCGCCGATCCCGAACGGCACCACGGCCTCGTGCGCGATCAACAGACGGTTCGTGCGCGCCACGGAGTCGAGCACGG
>JBAXNX010000172.1:0-3739 GCA_037133575.1 Chloroflexota bacterium | reverse complement strand
ACTGCAGGAAGAGCGCGTTGACGCCCGCCTCGGGGTAGCGCGGCGTGGATGCGACCCGCAGCATTCCGCGACGACTCGAGGCGAGACGCTTCCGTGCCAGCTCGAGCGTGCCCTCCGCCATCTGGTCGAACTCGTCGAGTACGACAAGGTCGGCGTCGACGGACGCGATCTGCCGTCGGCTGTCTGCGCCGCGCAGGTAGATCCAGCCGGGACCGAGGTGCTTCAGGCGCTTGCTGTCGGCGCCCTTGCGCAGCGGCGGCTCCGGCTGGAGTCGCGCGCGGAGGTAGGGACTGTCCTGCAGCGCGCGGTCGAATCGCGCCTGCGCGAAGTCGTCCATCTGGTTCTGGGTCGGCATCGCAAACAGCACGTTCCCGCGTTCGGCGTAGCCGGTATCGGCGGTCCACAGCGCGAGGTTGACGAGCAGTTCGGTCACCCCGACCTGCGCGGACTTCTGGATTACGACGAACGGATGGTCGTCACGGGCGATTGCGGCAAGCGCGGGGAGATGCACGAGCCGCTGGTCGCCGAAGCGCCGATGCGAGAGTGCCCAGGCGTGTGGGTCATTCGGTTCCCGTCTCGCCAGCTCGTCCCACAGCGCGCTCCGCAGATTCGACGAGTCGTCGGAGTTCATCGGTACTGAAGTCGGTAAATCTCGGGTCATGGGTCTCACCTCCATCGCTACGATCGTGATCACGTTCACCGGGTTCGCCGCGGGCGAGTCGCTCGAGCTTGGCGCCCTCGACGATGGCCCGGATGGCGGTATCCGGACTCGCTTCGTCTGCGTCGACACGCGTCAGCCACTCCGTCCCACGCTGTTGCAACAGCAGTCCTTCTTTTGCCTGGCGCTCGTACATTTCGTGCGTGGCCTGCAGTTGCTCGTCGTGCTGCACACGCTGCGCATCGTGTTCGAGCTCGACGATGCGGGACTGCCAGTGGTACTGACTGGACCACGTGAACAGCGTGCGCAGCCCTGGTGTGCGCGTCGTCCATTCGACGCGCAGCACCTCGTGCAGGTGTTCGACAGAGCGGTCCCGACCGAGCGCCCAGTACCGGTCGAAGGCGAGGCGTTGACGGGTGCGTTCAGCCATGGTCGCGTCCGTCGAGGTAGCTCCGGGCGAGGAGCGCCAGCGCGCGCCCGCGGACGTTGTGACCGGTCAGGCCGTCCTGCGCGATCGCGAGCGCGGTCTCGATGATCTGCTCGTCCTCGACCGACACTGCGAACGACAACAGCCGCGGCGAGGCGGCGGCGGTGCGCGTCGCCGCGGCCTCGAGGTCGGCGAGCAGGGCTGCGCTGTCGAGGTCGAGCAGTGCGAGCGTGTCCGTGATCGCCGAGGCGTCCTCCGGCAGCAGCTGCGCCAGCTCGTCCACGGACAGCATCGTCGTGAGCTCCTGCAGCAACGCAGCGCGCTGCGCCGGCACGTCCTCGCCCTCGAGGCGGTTCAGCGTCGTGAGCAGGATCAGCGCCGTGGCGTCGTCGCACGGCCACGGGAAGATCAGCGCGTCCGCGATGCCGAGGCGACGAAGCGCCTTCAGGCGGTGCTCGCCGTCGAGCAGCTGCCACTCGCACGGGAGATCGGGATGCGGGCGTGCAGCGAGCGGTGGATAGCGCCCTTCCCGCTCGATGTTGCGCGCCAGCTTCTCGAGCCGGTCCTCCGACATCCGGTTGGCGTTCGCGGGGTGCGGGTGGATCAGCTCAAGCGGGACGCGGATCAGCCGTTCGTCAGCCGGCGATGATGATGAGCTCGCGATTTGCGACACGGTGGGCCTCCGATGCAACCGAACGTAGATGCGGATACGGGACGGCGATGGCACGCAGCACGTCACGGTGTTGACCGACCTGCTCGCGGAGTTGGTCGAGCGTCACGCGCGGGCCGCCGAACGACAGCACGAGCAGCGGGATGTGCTCCGCGGCCTGCAGGAGATCCGTCAGCGACAGGGGGACGGCCGACGCGATAGGCGTATCGCCCAGCAGCTCGTCGAGCACGCCGTACGCGGTGTGGTAGCCGGTGGTGCCCGGATACGGCGGGTCGAGGTAGACGATGTCCGCCGTGGTGCCGGTGATCATCGTCACCGCATTGCCCCTACTGGCCTCGCCGCTGCCGCCGAACACGCCGGCGTTCACCTCCTGCGCGATCGACCAGAGCGTGGACGGCAACAGGAGCCGATCAGCGCGCAGATAGTGGCGGAGGCGGGACGCCGTGAGTCGGTCGTAGTCACCGGTCGCGGCGGCACCGGCATCGGTCGCGGACAGCATCGAGAGCGGCTGGAACCGCAACATCGTCTTGACGACCACCAGTTGCAGCAGGCTGCGCAGCGGCTCCGGGCGCCGGTTCGCGCGCGCCAGCGCGTTGTCGACGAAGGCGGCCTGCGCCTCGTTAAACACCTGCGGGACGTGCGCGGCGGCGATGCGCGGATAGTCGCCATCTGGTTCGGCGTACAGGTCGAGGATGTCGTCGATGCGGAGGCGAATGTTCGAGTTCGCGATCAGGGCGCGGGCCGTGAGCGCGCCGCGCTCGGCGAGGTCGGAGGCGATGACGCTGAACCCCTGCGCCTTCGCGTACAGCGAGATGGCGCCGCCGCCGCACATCGGGTCGAGCAACGTCGACCCCGCCCATTGCGCGCGGGGAAGCACCTCGGCGAGCGTCGCGAAGATCAGCGGTGCGAGTCGGCGCTTCCCGCCGAGGTACGCAGGGAGTGCCTGAAGGAATGCATGGTGTGACATGGATTCAGGGTCAGTCTGCTGACCCCGGCGGTCACGACCCGGTTAATCGCCGCGGCTATTTACCGTCCGACTTCTTCGCAGGCGACTTCGCTCTTCGCACACCAGCGGTCCGTCTGAGCCGCTGGACCCGTTTTCGGTTTTGTTCGGGAGCGTCGTAGTAGTACCCATCCCACAGCCCAGCATCGCGACCGCAGTCGTAGACCTCGACGTCGGTCCACGTTGGGTGCGCCTGAATGTCTGCGACGACCGCGGCCCGCTGCTCGGTAACGAAGCCGCGGTGCCGGCCACGTGGCTTGTCCTGCACGCCGAGGGCCGCGTGTCGCTGAAAGCTAATAGCGCTCCACAGCTCCCGGTACTGCGTTTCGTCCAACTCCGTCGCGTTCACCCAGACCTGGCCGACCGCAAGTTGACCTGCCATCTCCTGAACATCAGCGTCGTGGAGGAGTAGCCGGAACGAGCGGGGTGGGTATTCGGGGATGTTCAAGAGGCGCAGCGGAAGTAACGACCCGAGTTCCTCGTCGAATGCCGTGATGAGCAGCGTGGTAACCCCGCCCCGACCGAACAGGCGCTGAAAGCTCGGAGCTTCTTCTTCGATCGCCGTGTAACCAACGGCCATCGCCGCATCGCTCGCGGCCGCGAACGCGGAACCTTCCTCATCATCGAAGTGAGCCCCATCCGCGCGCCGCCTGGCGCCAAGGGCCGCGAGCTCCGCACGCACCGCGACGATGCGCGGATGATCAAGCTCGGCGCGCACCAGCTTGCTGATGCCGGCGAGTTGACGGGTGTAGACCGGCGAGGCGGAAAGCTCATCGGACATGGTTCACATGGTAGTACAGATGTTCTATCGATGCACTATGGGGGTCGGCTTCCGCAACAGCGCCTCCGACCTGCGTTTCCCCTGCCATTTCCCTGCCATTTTGAATCTGGCGCTATCGAGCCACGGATGGTCTATCCGTTGATCGTTCCCGGCCCAAAACCGCTCCCTGCCGGCCCGCAGAGGTGGCAACTCATAAGCCG
>JBAXNX010000171.1:0-3765 GCA_037133575.1 Chloroflexota bacterium | reverse complement strand
GACGTCGAGCAGTTCATCGAGTGGAAGGTGCTGGAGGAGCAGAAGGTCGCCTCGCTGGTGGCCGGCTCCAAGGTGACGCGCCGAGCGCTGCGCAACGTGCTCGACGCTGCGGCGGACGGCATCGACCCGGTAGCGAACCGTGGGCTGCGCCGCGCCGTGGCGAAGGCTCGTCGCGACGGTGTCGCCGAGGCGTACATCCAGCGCGTGCTGCAGCTCGCGACGGCGGGCAACTTCGACTTCGAGTTCCGCGAGTTCGACACCGACTGGCAGGGCGAGGCGTACCTCACCGTGTCGGGGCAGAACTCGAACAACTCCGTGCGCGTGACCTCGACGTTCCTCGACGCGGTCGAGGCTGACGGCGACTGGGACCTGATCCAGCGCACCAACGGCAGTGTCGAGAAGACGGTGAAGGCGCGCGACCTGTGGGCGCGCATCGCCAACGCTGCGTGGCAGTCGGCTGACCCCGGCCTGCAGTACGACACGACGATCAACGAGTGGCACACCTCGCCGGCCGGTGGCCGCATCGAGGGTTCCAACCCGTGCTCCGAGTACATGTTCCTGGACGACACGGCGTGCAACCTCGCGTCGTTGAACGTGCTGCGGTTCTACGACCTCGAAACGACCAAGTTCGACGTCGAGGCTTACGAGCACGCGTCGCGACTGTGGACGATCGTGCTCGAGATCTCCGTGCTGATGGCGCAGTACCCGAGCCGCGACATTGCGCGGCTGTCGTGGGACTACCGCACGCTCGGCATTGGCTACGCCAACCTCGGCGCGTTGCTGATGGTGCAGGGGATTCCGTACGACTCGCCGGAGGCGCTGGCGCAGACTGGTGCGCTGACCGCGATCCTCACGGGCGTTTCGTACGCGACCTCGGCGGAGATGGCCGCGTCGCTCGGTGCATTCCCGCGGTTCAACGAGAACCGTGCGGCGATGCTGCGAGTGATTCGCAACCACCGTCGCGCTGCGTACGACGCGCCGCACGACCAGTACGAGGGCCTGACGGTGCTGCCTCGGTCGATCGACCAGGCTCGCTGCCCCGAGGACCTGCTGACGGCCGCGCAACACGCGTGGGACCGGGCGCTGAGCCTGGGTGAGCAGCACGGCTACCGCAACGCGCAGGTCTCGCTGATCGCGCCGACCGGCACGATCGGCCTGCTGATGGACTGCGACACGACTGGTGTCGAGCCGGACTTCGCGCTGGTGAAGTTCAAGAAGCTCGCCGGCGGCGGCTACTTCCGCATCGCCAACGAGTCGATGCCGGGCGCGCTCGCACGACTCGGGTACACGGCGGAGCAGTCGCAGGCGATCATCACGTACTGCGCGGGCCTGGGCTCGTTCGAGGGTGCGCCGCACCTGAATCGCGAGTCGTTGGCGGCAAAGGGGTTCACCTCGGAGCTGCTCGACACGATCGAGGCGTCACTGCCGTCGGCGTTCGACATCACCTTCGCGTTCAACAAGTGGTCGCTCGGCGAGGAGTTCTGCACGTCGGTGCTGGGCTTCACCGCTGAGCAGCTGATGGACCCGACGTTCAGCGTCCTCGGTGGCCTCGGGTTCACGCGCGAGCAGGTCGAGGCGGCGAACGACGCGATCGTCGGTCGCATGACGATCGAGAACGCGCCGTTCCTGAAGCCTGAGCACTACGCGGTGTTCGACTGCGCGAACCGCTGCGGCAAGTACGGCACTCGGTACATCGCACCGATGGCACACGTGCGCATCCTGGCGGCGGCGCAGCCGTTCATCTCAGGCGCGATCAGCAAGACGATCAACATGCCGTTCGACGCCACCGTGGAGGATGTCGCCGACGTCTACATGGAGGCGGCGAAGCAGATGGTGAAGGCCGTGGCGCTGTACCGCGACGGCTCCAAGCTCTCGCAGCCGCTGTCGGCGGTCGCGTTCGACGACCTGGACGAGGAAGAGGACGAGGACTTCGAGGCGGTCGTGCCGTCCTCGGCGACGGCGCACCCGGCGGTGCGTGCGGCCGAGGAGCTGGTGCGCGGGCTGTCGCGCGGCCAGCGCGAGAAGCTGCCGGCTCGACGCCACGGCTACGCGCAGAAGGCCAAGGTCGGTGGGCACTCGATCTACCTGCACACCGGCGAGTTCGCCGCCGAAGACGGTACGCCTCGACTCGGCGAGATCTTCGTCTCGATGTCGAAGGAAGGCGCGGCGTTCGGCTCGCTGATGAACTGCTTCGCGATCGCGGTGTCGATCGGGCTGCAGCACGGCGTGCCGCTGGGCGCCTACGTCGACTCGTTCATCTTCCAGAAGTTCGAGCCGAACGGGATGGTGGTCGGACACGACCGCATCCGCATGGCGACGAGCATCATCGACTACCTGTTCCGCGAGCTGGCGGTGACGTACCTCGGTCGCGAGGAGCTCGCGCACTTCGGGCCGATGGACGATGACGATGCGGGCACGAGCTACGAGCCGATCGCTGACCAGCTTGAGGCGCCGACGGCGGTGACGATGGCGGACGTGATCGCCTTCGACACCGGCGACGGTGACGCGGTGGCGGTTGCCGAGCCGGTCGCAGTGGCCGCGGTGGTAACCGAGGCTGCAGTCGCCTCGACGGCCACGGTGGGGACGGCGACCGTGCTGGCTTCCGCTCCGGCTCCGGTCGTTGCGAAGCCGGCTGCGGCAAAGCTCGTGGTGCAGGTGCAGTCGAACACCAGCAAGGCCGCGGAGGCGCGGCTGAAGGGCTACGAGGGCGACCCGTGTGACGAGTGCGGCCAGATGATGATGGTGCGCAACGGCACGTGCCTGAAGTGCCTCAACTGTGGCGCTACGTCAGGTTGTAGCTGAAAGTCGCCCATCGAAATGGAGAAGGGGGGACGGCAGTAGCCGTCCCCCTTCTTGTTGGTAGCCGCGTCGCGGAGCCTAGGATTCCATGCCGGATCGGTTGCGGCCGTCATCTAGGTATTCGTAAAGCGCAGGAAAGTTCTCGCGAAAGAGGGCCGCGACCCTTTCAAGTTCACGGTCATACCGACCGAATTCTGCGGCATTTACTTCTTCCTCCGCAAAAACAAGCCAGTCATAGAACGCATCAACAGCACGCAAATACGGATCGACAACAGAACTCAGGCTCACGCTGTGCCCGCTTTCACTGAGAAAGCGCTTTGCGCCCGGATTCCATCCGTCCCACAGCAGGAGTTCATCCACTCCGATGGTGAAGTGCCGGTCTTCTTCGAGCTCGCCACCAGGCAGTGTGCGCGCGAGTTGCGTGGTCATGCCACTTAACGGCAATGCGTAATGCATCGAGTAATTGCGAAGCCCGACGACAATCCCGTGCAGTGGCGTAGTGACCAATTGTTTGCGGATTTCGTCGCGATAAGTCTCATTGAATGGGCGATCGGAGTAGAACTCGCGGATATGGATCATCGTGTGCTCGGCAAGAGCACTCGCCGAACTCAGGAAGTTCGCGAACAAGCGAGTTGCTTCGCTAATCGCCGCATTGAAATCGGGCTGGCTAGTCAAACGTAGCGGTTGCGAATCGCCATCTTCAGATAACAACCGATCAAACCTCAATGCTGCATTCGCGTTGGTTCGAAATACATAGAGGCTTACTCGAAGAGCCGTCCACGACCGATCGAGTTGACCACCCCTAGAGGCTCGCAGCTCGTCACGCAGCCGCAGTAGGTCAGGGAGCTCCATGTCGTCACTCACCACATCTGCGAAGGCCAAATACCTTGCTCAGCTAGCGGCGCTCTGGTGGGAGGTAGGCGGCGTACTGCGAGTACGGAGTCGGAGCCGCGTTGGGGTCGGGGT
>JBAXNX010000170.1:0-3772 GCA_037133575.1 Chloroflexota bacterium | reverse complement strand
TCGAAGATCTGGGTGGCTTCGCCGATGCGTCCGAGGCGAACGAGGCCTGCTGCTGCGAGCACCGCTCCGTCGACCTCGCCGTCCGCGACCTTGCGCAGCCGGGTGTCGACGTTGCCGCGCAGCTCGACGATCTCGAGGTCGGGCCGCATCGCCTGCAGCAGCGCGTGCCGTCGTTGCGACGAGGTGCCGACGCGCGCGCCGCTCGGCAGCTCTGCGAGCCGTCGGCCTTGCGAGCCGACGAAGGCGTCACGTGGGTCGGCGCGTTCGAGGACGGCGCCGATCACAAGGCCAGGTGCGTCCTCGGTCGGCATGTCCTTGAGTGAGTGCACCGCGATGTCAGCCTCGCCGCGCAACAGCGCTTCCTCGACGCCGCGCACGAAGACACCGCGGCCGCCGAGCACGCTCAGCGGCGTTGTGCGATCCGCGTCGCCCTCGGTGGTGATGTGCACGTACTCGACATCGAGGTCAGGAGAGCCGACGCGCAGTGCGGCAGACACGAGGTCCGACTGTGCGATCGCCAGGGCCGATCCGCGAGTCGCCAGACGCAGCGTCGTCACTGCAACTCGGCGTCGTCCTCGATCGTGTCGAGGTCGAGCGCTTCGAACGCGTCTTCGAGGCGGAACAGCCGCCTTGCTGCCAGTACGTAGTCTTCGTTATCGCCGCGCTCGCGCAGCGTGGAGATCGGATCGTGCAGCAGTTGCTTCACGATCGCCTTTGTCAGCAGGTCGAGTTGCGATTGCTGCTCGTCGCTGAGGCCCATGCGGCGGAGCGATTTGCCGACCGCGGTGGTGCGGACCTGCTCTGCGCGTTCGGTCAGCGCGACGATCGTCGGCATCACCTGCAGCTGCTCCCACCACTGGAAGAAGCGGGTGGCTTCCTCATCGACGATCGCGTTCACGCGCTCGAGTTCATTCGCGCGTGCGGCGTGATGCTCGGCGGCGATCGCCTGGAGGTCATCGAGGTCGTAGTACGTGACACCGCTGACTTCGGCCACCGCGGGGTCGCAGTCACGCGGCATGCCAATGTCGATGATGAGCAGGTCGCGCCCGGCGCGGTCGCCCATCGCGTGCTCGACGGCATCGCGTGAGACCAGCGGCTCTGGCGTGTCGGCGGCTGCGATCGCAATGTCCGCCTGTGCCATCGCACGTGCGAGCTCGTCGAGCGGCAGCACGCGTCCACCGAGCTCAGCGGCGAGTGCCTCGGCGCGTGACTGCGTGCGGTTCACGACCAACACCTCGCGCACGCCGTGGTCGACCAGCGCGCTTGCGGCGAGGCGGCCCGCCTCGCCTGCCCCAATCACCAGCACCGTTGCGTGCTCGAGTTCCGGGAAGAGCATGCGAGCCTGCTGTACGGCGATCGAGGAGACGGACACGGCGTGGCGGCCGATCTCAGTCTCTGAGCGTGCGCGTCGACCAGTGCGGATCGCGGTGTGGAAGAGGCGTGACAGGATGGCGTCGTCGGTGCCGGCGGCCACGGCCGCGGAGAACGCCGCGCGCACCTGGCCGAGTACCTCGTACTCGCCGAGGACCATCGAATCGACGCCCGACGCGACCGAGTAGAGGTGGCGGACGACCTCGTTGTCATGGAGGTCGATGCACGACTGCTCGATCAGCTCACGCTCGGCACCGGTCGCCTCCGCGAGGAAGTCCACGAGGTCCGCGCGGTCGTAGGAGCCGGGCACGTAGAGCTCCATGCGGTTGCAGGTGTTCACGAGCGCGCCGGCGCCGAACCGTTCACCGAGGCGTGCGAGCACGTCAGGCATCGCTTCGCCGGGAATGGCGAGCTGTTCCCGCGCCTCGATCGGCGCCAGGTGGTGGCTCGTCCCGACGAACGTCAGCATTGCTACTCGCCTCGTACCGCGGTCGCCGCGCCATGCGACGGCTGCAGCGGTCGGTCGATGCCCATCGCGCTGATGATGCGCTCGCGTGCGGACTCGTACTGACCGTCGCGCAGTAGGGCGAGCAGGTCGTCGTCGATCGCCTCTTGCCAGAGGTCGGCGGGGATACGATTCGGGCAGGTCTTGCAGAGCAGCGGTGGTGCTGGCGCGGTTTGGTCGCACGAACCAGCGCACTCGCGGTCGCGCGCACGCACCATCAGGCGCACCTCGGCGAGCAGGTCGCCCAGCGCAACGACTTCGTCGCTCAAGAACGTGTCGAGGTGCTCCCGCAGCCAGCGCGCGAGCGCCGGACTCGAACCACCCGTGGACGCCGCGATCGAGATTTTCCCGCGCTGCACCAGCGACGGGAGGATGAAGTCGCAGTTCGCAGGGTCGTCCGCCGCGTTCACCCAGATCTTCGCCGTGCGCGCCTCGGCGGCAATGCCGGAGTTCACGCCACCGTCGTCTGTCGCGATCATCACGACGTCGTAGCCGAGCACATCGCCGGCCTCGTACTTGCGCCGCTCGAGCGTTGCACTGTTGTTGTCGATGAACGCCTGGACTTCGGCGATCAGCTCAGGCGCGATCACGGTGACGTTCGCACCGGCGTCGACGAGCTTCCCGATCTTCTCGAGCGCGACGTGTCCACCACCGACGAGCAGCACCTTGCGGCCGCGCATGTCGACGAAGATCGGGTAGTAGTCCATCGGTTGCCCTTCGTTACCGGTCGTACGCGGACGTGACGCCGAGCAGCACGCGGTCGGCGAGTCCGGCGATCTCCGCGCGTGCGCGCGCCGCCTCCTCAGCCGACAGGTTCGTGCGCTCAGCGAGCTGCTTGGCTGTTTCGTCGAGGGAGCGACGAAAGAAGGTGAACGCCTCGATCGCGCGGAGCAATGGTGTCTCGCGGTCGTGCAGGATCTGGCCGTAGCGCTTGCCGATCTCATCGACTTCCTGCTCGACCTGCGTGCGCCGTCCGCGCCGTGACAGGTAGTCGCCCACGAGCTCCAACAGCCGTCGGCCGAGGGGGCGCAACTCGTCGCGCTCCTGCTCCTCGATCGAGTGGTACCAGGACGCGTCGGGCTTCCCGCCGTGCAGCTGCCGTCGGATGCGTGACACCGCGGCGGTCTCGATCTCGTGCTCGGGGCGCGTGCCAGGATTGCCGCCCTGGGTCATCGCGAACAGGTCGCCCTCGGCGAAGCGACGGTGGCCGCCGGGGGTGCGGAAGCAGCGGATCTCGCCGGAGTCCGCCCAGCGGCGGACCGTCGACTCGTTCACGCCGAGGATCTCGCAAGCACGGCCGAGGTTCACCCAGCGCGTTCCAGCTCCCGGAGCGTTCCCAGGGCGAGTCGTCAAAATCTCACCAAACTTCTCAGACCGATCGGAGATTTCCCCGAGTATACGAAACCGCACCGGGACGAGCCACTGGCCCGTCACGCGGTGCGTCGAGTGCTATCGCTCCGCTGGCACGAGACCGCAGTACGCCACGAGCTCTGCCGGCGCCATGCGGCGGCACGTGAACATCGGCGTGTCGCGCTCGGTGTACGAGGACGACACGGACTCGCGGAGATCTCGCACCAACGCGAGGAACTCGCCGGGCGAGTCGCCCTCGAACGCGACCACGAACTCCTGATCGTCCAGGCCGTACGAGTACGTCGTGTTGATCTTGATGTTGTGGTAGGCGTGGCCGATGCCGATGTGCTCGTTCATGATCTCCTGGCGACGGTCATGTGCCAGCTCGTACCACGCGCGGGTCTTCACCATCGGGTAGACGAAGAGGTACTCGGCGCCGGAGTCCTCGGTACGCATGCGCTCGCGGTTGGCGGCGCCCTCGTGCAGCGGGTTCTCGTAGATCGAGCGCATCGTCATCGAGAGGTACGAGTGCGGGCGGTCGATCAA
>JBAXNX010000169.1:0-3822 GCA_037133575.1 Chloroflexota bacterium | reverse complement strand
ACGCCGAGCTTGCGCGCCTCGTACAGCGGTAGCAGCGCATCGTTGTACGTCGACCAGCACAGGTCGATGAAGTCCTTTGGCGCAGACTCGCGATAGAACTGGCGCTTCCCGACGAGAATCGGCGGCAGGTTGGCCTGCATCACCTTCGGCAACCTCGCGACCGGCGTCGGGTGGTCCGTAAACAACGAGTACGCCTTCACATCGAACAGGAAGCCGGGCGGGGTGCGCTCGACCCAGCGCTTCGAGGTGTCCACGGTCGGCAGCCCGTAGTACGGCGCATCGGACTCGACCAGTGGGAACTGCGTCGTGTAGTGACGCAGGCGATCCTCGGGCGACTTCACTTCGGGCGGATAGAACGTGCCGCTCTCGATGAGCGGTTTATCAGTCCAGGATGCCGTGCCGAGCAAGATGCGTGCGGGCATACCGCAGGCTACACCGCGTAGTCGCTCTCGGGATTGAGTGCCCCGAGGATCATGCCAGCACCGACCGTGCCGTTCGTCGCCTCGTCGATCAGGATGAACGACCCGGTATGCCGGTTGGCGCGGTACGTATCGAAGAACAGCGGCTCCGTCGTGCGGATCAGCACACGGCCAATCTCGTTGAGCGAGAGCGACTCCGCGTCGATGTCCTCGGCGAGCGTGTTGATCTCGAGCTTCGCGACGACGCTGCGCACCACCGCGCGAGCGCTGTGCGTGGTCTGCTTAATCGAGTAGCGCGCGCCGGGTGTGAGCTCGGAGCGCTCCGACATCCAGCACACCCACGCCTCGAAATCCTGGGAAACCTCGGGCGATTGCGTCGTCGAGACGAGCATATTGCCGCGCGAGACGTCGACGTCGTCGCTCAGGCGCACGGTCACCGACATCGGCGCCGCAGCAGCCTCGAGCGAACCGTCGTACGTGTCGATCGCTTCGATCACACTCTGCTTGCCGCTCGGCAGCACCGTCACCGTGTCACCCACGTGGAGCACACCACCCGCGACCCGGCCGGCGTAGCCACGGTAGTCGTGGTAGTCGTTGCGCATCGGACGGATCACGTACTGCACCGGGAAGCGTGCCGCGGTGTCGTCCTCGGCGTCGATCTCGACGGTCTCGAGGTGTTCGAGCAGCGTCGGCCCGTCGTACCAGGACATCGCGTCCGAGTGCTCAACGACGTTGTCACCAACCAGCGCCGAGATCGGGATGTACGTGATCTCGCGAGTGTCGAGGCGTTCCGCGAACACGGAGAAGTCTGCGCACACCTCGTCGAAGCGCTCCTGCGCGTAGTCGACGAGGTCCATCTTGTTCACGCACACCACGAGGTGTGGGATGCCCAGTAGCGACGAGATGAATGCGTGCCGCCGCGACTGCTCGACCACACCCTGGCGGGCATCGATCAGAATCAACGCGAGGTCTGCGGTGGACGCCCCCGTGACCATGTTGCGTGTGTACTGCACGTGGCCCGGCGTGTCCGCGATGATGAACTTACGGCGCGGCGTCGAGAAGTAGCGGTACGCAACATCGATGGTGATGCCCTGCTCGCGCTCGGCGCGCAGGCCATCCGTCAGCAGTGCGAGGTTCACGTACTCCTCGCCACGAGCCTCGCTCGTCGCCTCAATCGACTCCCACTGGTCCTGCATGATCGACTTGGAGTCGTACAGCAGGCGGCCAATCAGCGTGCTCTTGCCATCATCGACGGAGCCGACTGTCGCAAACCGGAGCATCTCCACTAGAAGTAGCCCTCGCGCTTGCGGTCTTCCATCGCGGCCTCGGACGTGCGGTCATCCGCGCGGCTCGAGCCGCGCTCAGTGATACGCGACGCGGCGATCTCAGTGATCACCTGCTCCACCGTGGCAGCCTCGCTGCTCACGGCGGCGGTACAGGTCATGTCGCCGACGGTGCGGTAACGCACGACCTGCGTCGAGAGCGTCTCGGTCGGGTAGCGTGTCGCGTAGTCGTTCGCGGCCATCAGCATGCCGTCGCGCTCGAACACCTCACGCTGATGCGCAAAGTAGATCGAGGGGATCTCGATACCGTCCTGCGCGATGTACTGCCAGATGTCGAGCTCGGTCCAGTTGGACAGCGGGAACACGCGGAAGTGCTCCCCCACACGATGCCTCGAGTTGTAGAGATCCCACAGCTCAGGGCGCTGGTTCTTCGGGTCCCACTGGCCGAAGTCGTCGCGGAACGAGTACACGCGCTCCTTGGCGCGGGCCTTCTCCTCGTCGCGCCGGCCGCCGCCGAAGACCGCGTCGAACTTCGCGTTCGCGATCGTCTCAAGGAGGATGGGGGTCTGCAGCCGGTTTCGCGACATCCGCGGCCCGGTCTCGTCGACCAGCTTGCCCTCGTCGACCGCTTCCTGCACGGATCCCACGATCAGCTTGACGCCGAGCTCGGCGACCCGCCGGTCGCGGTACTCAAGCACTTCCGGGAAGTTGTGGCCTGTATCGATGTGCGCGACCGGGAACGGGATGCGTGCCGGCCAGAACGCCTTCTCCGCGAGGCGCAGCATGACGATCGAGTCCTTGCCGCCCGAGAACAGCATCCCCGGGCGCTCAAACTCCGCTGCGACCTCGCGAATGATGTGAATGGACTCGGCCTCGAGCACCTGCAGGTGCGTGAGTTCCGGCGGCGCCGACGTGGTCAATCCCGACTCCCTGCCGCGCTCACCTGGAGCGCGCATCATGCTCAACAGCACTGCGAACAGAAGAACGCGCCCGCCGTCGGCTATCCGTGCGGCGGGCGCGAGCGACTACCAGACTCAAGTTAGATCGCGCACTCACCCTCGCCGCGCTCGAGCACGTACAGGCCCTCGCGCTCCCAGTCGATGAACTCATCCATCGTCGCGATCGAGAACTCCGGCGGCAACGCCAGATCCTGTACCTGCGACTCGAAGACTTCCGCGCCAACGCGGTCGACGAAGGTGTCAAAGTCCTCGTCAGCGTTCGCGCGGTTCGTCTCGTAGTACTTGATAAAGCGTTCAGCGACGAGCGGCGCGCGCTTCGCCGGCACGCGCACCTTGAGCAGCTGCCCAAGGCGAATGTTCCCGGTGCCACGCGCACCGCCGAGGAACACGTGGTACGCAGGCACCTGGCGCTCGTCGTTGTTTGAGGCCTTGATCGCCGCGCCGTGGAAGCCGATCGAAGCGATGTGGTGCTGGCCGCACGAGTTCGGGCAGCCGCTCACGTTGAGCCGCATCTTGCGCACCATCGGGTCGATGATGTTCAGCTCCTGCACCTTCGCCGACAGCGCCCGGTTCAGGCCCATCGAGCAGGTGATGCCGAGCTTGCACGAGTCAGTGCCGGGGCAAGAGACGACATCGAAGATCTCGCCAGCGCCGGCAGTGCCGATGCCCAATGCCACGAGTTCCTTCCAGAGACCGTAGACACTCGCCTCCGGAATCCAGCGGAAAATGAAGTTCTGGTTGACCGAGGTGCGCGCGCGGCCGTTGCCGTAGTCACGCATCAGCCGCGCGATCGCGCGGAACTGCTCCGGGTCGAGGTCGCCCTGCGGAATGCGAGCCTCGACGGTGCAGTAGCCGGCCTGACGCTGCTTGCGGGTGTTCGAGGCGACGAAGCGCTCGAACGCAGCACGGTCAGCGTCCGTCGGCTGCGGCGCGTTCGCGGGAGCCTGCGGAGCGTCAGCCTCCTCGTCGTCGAGGTAGAGCAGCTCGTCGGGCAAGAAGGTCTCGGGGTCACGCTGCGCCCACGGCTTCGCGAGCTCCTCGTCCACCATCTCGAGGAACTTCTCGGTGCCGACGCGGTGCACGAGGAACTTCAGGCGCGCCTTCGCGCGGTTCTTCCGCAGCTCGTCGGCTGCGTTGAAGATGCGCATCACTGCTTCGGAC
>JBAXNX010000168.1:0-3824 GCA_037133575.1 Chloroflexota bacterium | reverse complement strand
AACCTCGGCACCAGCAGCACGACGCTCGAAGGCCTGTGGCTCGCCGACAACGCCGGAGCGATCGAGCTGCCACCACTCACGCTCGCCGCAGGCAAGGTGCTCGTGATCGCGGGTGCGCAGGCGAAGGTGCCTGACATCGATACATGGATTCCGAGCGGGGGATTCTCCAACGGGCTGGGAAATGCCGGCGATCGGCTTGTCCTCTACACAAAGGACGGCGACATCCTCGACGCGCTCTCGTACGGCTCGGACACGATGTTCGACAAGCCCGCACTGCCAGCCCCCGCCGCCGGCAAGTCGCTCGTGTGCCGCTTCGCCGATGACGGCTCCTTCGCCAGCGCCGAGGTCAGTACGAGCCCGACACCGGGCCTGCTCGTGACGTTCGAGGCGAACACGACCGCCGCCGAGGAGCGCACCACCTCAGCACAATCGGTCGCTACGTCGTCCGCGCTGGCATACCTGGCGTTGGGTGGGCTCGGCGTCGCGGCGCTGGGTGCCGCTGCCGTGCAGCGCTATCGCACCGCTCGTGCACTCAAGGCTTCGCGCACAGACGACCCGTCGAGCTAGAGCCGCACCGCGTTCGGCGCGAAGCGCGTGTGCGCGCAGGGCCGTGCCATCCACCAGTGAGCGACACCAGCACCGAGCGCCTCAAGCACAGCCATCCCCAGCCCGTACGCACCGAGGCTGACCACAGCCGGCAGAGCAGCCGCTACGACATGTTCGGCGAACATCACCTCGCCCGGCGCCATGTACGCCTGCCCCACACAGCACGCGAGCCCCGAGATCACCCCGAGCCGCAGCAGCGCGAGCGTGCGCACGACTCGGTTGCGCCGCGCTGTCGTGCAGTCGCGATCCGCATGCGCGTGGTCAAGTCGCCACTCCCACGTTCCCGCGCTGCGAGGCATCCACGGCTGCGGCGAAACACCTTCCGGCGCTGGCAGCACACGCGACGCCGATGCCGCAATCACTTCCTCGGCCACAGTAGTCGCGACCTGCGTGGCGTTCGGCCAGTACGCGCTCGGCGCGTTGCGCAGCGTCGCGTGGTTCGTCGCGCGCACCTCGAGCACCGTCGCGCCCGAGGTCTCCACGATGCGCCGGTCGGTCGACCCCATCGCGACGGGGTCATGCATCGACCACACATCGACCCAGCGCGTCCCCTCGGGCAGCGCGTCGAGCAGCAAGGGGCGGCGTCGCCAGGCACGTGAGCGGTTCAGAGCCGACCCGACGGTCACCAGCGTGATCGGCAGCCCGTAGCGAGGCAGCGGCCGGTCGATCGCCGAGATCGCTTGCGACACCGTCACATACGGGTTCTGCACATCCGGCTGCCGAGTGGGCCGCGCAAGCGCACCTAGCGTCTCGTACGCCAAGACAGCACCGAGGCCATGCCCGACGATCGTCAGCGACCGCGCATCGTTCAGCTCGCTGGCGATCGTCGCGCCGACAGCCTCCTCGAGCGAGGCGCCGTTGACGCGTTCGACGTCGAACATGGCGTGCTCAAGCCACGAGAGGTGCAGCATGCGCAGCACCCCTCGACGCCAGGTGCCGATCCATGGCAGCGCAACCGGCAGCGCCGCGACCACAAGCAGTGCTGCGAGTGCGACCGCGGCAATCACCAGCACCGGCACCCACAAGACGACCAGCACGAGCCGATACAGCCCGTTCCAGTACGCGCGCTCCCACGAGTCGAGCGCACTGTTGAACAGCCACAGCAGCGTCATCGGCAGCAGCACGATCGTGGCGATCGAGAGCACCACGATCGGCAGCACGAGACCGATCCACAGCACGTAGAGCAGCCGGAACAGGAACGGCCACGATGCGTCGTAGCGATAGCGCCACGCCTGCGAATCCGCGCCCACCGCCGGCGCATGCACCAGCGGACGCACCATCGAGACGGCCCCGGTGATCGCGCGCCAGAAGCGCCACACGCTGTCGTAGTACCCGAGGTGGTCGATCAGCGCGTCCGGCAGCGCACGCAGCGCCCACGCCGTCGCGCCGAGCTCGCTGCGCGTGACGTGCTCGTCCGCCCAACGCGCCTCGACGATCTGCCATGCGAAGTCACGAGCTGCACCGGGGCGGTCGGGGTCGGGCAGGCGCCCGCTCAGATGGAGCCGGGCAGGGCGCATCCCTCGGCGGATCGAGATGGGCTCGGAGACCAGCTCCTCAGCCCCGTTGTCAGCCAGCCACTGCACCAGCGGCTCGGCAAACTCGACCAGGGCGCCGCCTTGCACATCGCCTTCACCGGCGCCGTGCACCAGCACGATCGTGTCGTGCGTCCCGGGCATGTGCGTGTCCAGCTCCCCCGCCGCACACGTACTGCTAAAGCGCTTCTACCATACCGTCAGCGCACCCCACAGACCATCGCGTCGCCGGCCTGCGAGCCAGCGAGCACCCCGAGCGCGCGCGTGGCGTCGTCGAACAGCGGCACGAACGGCCCCATCGCGTCACGAGCCAGCAGGTCGCGCGCGAACCGCCGTCCGAGCTCACCCGGGTGCACCGTGGCGCGCGCTTCGCGGAAGCCAACGCGACGAATCGCCTCGACCAGGTCGGGCGTGCTCCATCGCCGCAGCTCGACAAGGTTGGATCGAGCCACATGCGACTCGAGACGTTCGAGCACCGCCACGCCAAAGCGCGGCTCGAACAGCGTCTCGCCATACGCCCGGCGCCCTTCAGCCACTCCGATCAATGCCTCGAGATGAATCACGCTGGTCGCCTCGTCACCGTTCAGCACGAGGTTGTAGCGGCGCTCGGTCGGCGGGTCCGCGATGCGTCGGACATACGTCCACAGCGGCACGCCCCCGGCCTCCCACACCATCACCGTCTCGAAGCCGCGCCCCGCCAGCCGCCAGTCCTGCGAGGACGCACGCAGCACGCCGCCCGGCCGCAGCACCCGCGCGCACTCCGCGAGTACCGCCTCCGGATCGCTCGCCTCCTCGATCGACGAGGCAGCAGTCACGAGGTCGAACGATGCATCGGGGAACGGCAGCAGCGCGCCGTCGCTGACCACGAACCGCGCGTTGGAGAGTCCGAGTCGCCTAGCATTGGCGGTGCACACCTCGACCCGCAGCGGTGAGGGATCCACCCCGATCACTTCGAGGTCAGGCCGAGCCACCGCCACAGGCAACGCGGGCCACCCATCCCCCGGCCCAATATCGAGCACACGCCGAGCCCCCTCAGGTGCATGCGCCACGTAGTCCGCGATGCGTGCGGCCTCGGCCCAGTGGGACTCGCTGAATGGGTCGTAGGGCACATCGACGAGCGGCAGCTGCCCGCCACGCTGCTTCGGCATCAGCTCATAGAGCCCGCGCGCCGAGTCCACACGCTCAACATCGAGGTGTGACAGCAGCCAGCGCTCGACCTCGGACGGTTCGATCGCAACGTCGCGATCGTTCGAGGCGGTCACGCTACATGCCCGGAATCAGTTGGCCCGTGCGGACGTAGTGCTCGATCACGTACACCACGAGCAGCACCGTGCCGACGGCGAGCCATTTCCAGTAGAACCGGCCCGGGTCTTCGAGCATCGTGCGCCCCTCGCTCCGCATCGGAGGGTACCCGCGCACCCTGCGTCGAGGAAGGCCACAACACGAGCACGCGGTGTGGCGTGAGCAGACCTCCGAAGCATCTGGGCGAAAAGCGGCGCGCCGCCCTAGAGCAGCGAAGCTGCCTCGCGCGCCAGCGGCAGCGACGCCGTCAGCCCCGGCGACTCGATGCCGCCGAGGTGCACATAGCCGCGGTCATGCCACAGCAGGAAGTCTGCCTCCGGCTCACCCGGCCCCGACAGCTTCGGCCGGTACCCCACCTGCCCCGGCGCCAGGTCGTCCGCTTCG
>JBAXNX010000167.1:0-3839 GCA_037133575.1 Chloroflexota bacterium | reverse complement strand
GGCGTCATGGAACAGGTGCGGGCGCTCCCGGAGCGCTCGGGCGTCTACATCATGCGAGACGCTCGAGGCGACGTGATGTACGTCGGCAAGGCGACGAACCTGCGGTCGCGGGTGCGGTCCTACTTCGGGTCGTCTCGAGGGTTGGAGCCGAAGGTGCTGGCGCTCGCTGAGGGCGCGGTGCAGATCGACCACATCCTTACGTCGTCGCCGGCCGAGGCGCTGATGCTCGAGGCGACGCTGGTGAAGCGTCACCAGCCGCCGCACAACGTGCGACTGAAGGACGACAAGCACTACCCATACCTGAAGGTCGACGTGCAGAACGACTGGCCGCGCGTGACGATCACGCGGCGCGTCGAGACGGACGGCGCTCGATACTTCGGGCCATATGCGAGCGCCGGTTCGGTGCGACGCACACTCGACGTCGTGAAGAAGCTGTTCCCGTGGCGGTCTTGCACGAAGACGATTACCGGGACTGACCCGCGCCCATGTCTCGACTACTACATCAAGCGCTGTATCGCGCCGTGCACCGCGTACTGCACCAAGGACGAGTACTCCGAGGTGATCAACCAGACGTTGCTGTTCCTCGAAGGACGCAGCAGCGAGGTGCTCGACAAGGTCGAGGCAGACATGGGGACGGCGGCCGAGGGGCTGCAGTTCGAGCGCGCGGCGCTACTGCGCGATCAGGCCAAGGCGATCCGCGCGGTGACCGAGCGGCAGCGGATGGCGAGCACCACCCCACTCGATGCAGACGTGATCGCGATTGCCCGCGATGGCTCCGAGGCGTGCGTGCAGGTGTTCTTTGTGCGCGGCACGGTGGTGGCCGACACCGACTGGTTCCTGCTCGATGGTGCCGAGGACGCGTCCGATGCTGAGGCGCTGTCGGCCTTCCTCGCGCAGTTCTTCGAATCGGCGACGTACGTGCCGCGCAACGTGCTGCTCTCGCAGGCAGCGGCGGACATGGAGCAGCTCGAAGCGATGTTGCGCGAGCGACGTGGCGGCGCGGTCGAGGTGCGCGTGCCGGAACGCGGCGAGCTGCGCGCACTGGTGGCGAGCGCGGAAGAGAACGCGCGCTCCGCACTGAACGCGCACCGGGTGCGCTGGCTGACCGATCGCGACCGCACATCCGCGGCACTGGCAGGACTCGAGGAGGAACTCGATCTGCCCGCTACGCCATCGCGGATGGAGTGCTACGACATCTCGAACATCCAGGGAACCAACACGGTCGCCTCGATGGTCGTGTTCATCGACGGGCAGCCGGCGACGGGCGAGTACCGACGCTTCCGCATCAAGACGGTCGACGGTCAGAACGACTTCGATTCGATGCGAGAGGTGCTGAAGCGCCGGTTCGCGCGGATCGCCGAGCGTCGGCGTGCGGAACGCGTGACCGCCTCGGAAGCATCGGGGGAGGCGACGCCGGAGCCACTGCTGCAGTTCCCGGAGCCGGGTGACGATACGCAGGTGGCGGACGACGACGAGCTCGGGCTCGACACGATCGACGAGGGGCTGGAGGAAATGGCGGATGCGATGGCCGCTGCGGGCGTCTCGATGTCCGCGGACGACCTCGAAGCTGCCGCGAGCGAAGTGGCGGACCGGGGACCGAGCGACGAACTGGTCACCTCGTGGGACGCAGTGCCCGGGCTGATCGTGATCGACGGTGGCAAGGGACAGCTCGGGGCAGCGCTCGACGTGATGCGCGATTACGGGCTGGGGGACATCCCGATCTGCGGCCTCGCCAAGCGCGAGGAGGAGATCTACGTCGCGGACGTGGACGACCCGATCGTGCTGCCTCGGAACTCCCAGGCGCTGTACCTGATGCAGCGGATCCGCGACGAGGCGCACCGCTTCGCCATCACCTACCACCGCAACCTGCGAGGGCGAAACGCCAAGAAGTCGCTGTTGGACGAGATTCCCGGGATTGGGCCGGTGCGGAAGCGTGCCTTGATCCGGAAATTCGGGTCGCTACGGGGCGTCCAGGACGCCAGCGTGGACGATATCGCGGCGACCGTGGGGTTCACTCGACGGCTCGCGGAGACCATCAAGCGCTCGATTTAGCGGATGCCACGGAGCGCTCCGGAGGCCTCGTAGACTCGTCCGATAGCACAGTATTCGCGTGTTTGTCAGGTGCTCCGAGTCTGGACACTGCCCCTCAGCCACGGCTATAAAGTCCTTCGACTTCTCGCGGCTATGTAAAGTGGCCGCTGGGCGCCGAGTCGCCGATTTGGCGCTGATCTGGACTGATTTCGAACCTGGGGGCAGCCGGTGCAAGAGCGAGTAGATGCCTTCCTGCACTACATGTCTGCTGAGCGTGGGGCTTCCAAGAACACCCTGGACGCTTACCGCAACGACCTGACTCGGTTCACCGAGTTCACCCTGGGCAACAGCGGGAGCGGGACGATCGCGGAGACCGTGAACCGCGACTTGATTACCAATTACATCCTGTGGCTGAAGAACAACGCCGAGTACAAGCCGGCGACGATCGCCCGCAAGGTCGCGGCGGTGAAGTCGTTCTGTGCGTTCCTGCTCGACCACGGCGACCTGACCTCGAATCCAACGGCCTCGATCGACTCACCGCGGGCGCCGAAGCCGGTGCCGCGACCGATGACGACGACCGATGTGGACTCGCTGCTGCGGGAGCCGCTGCGCGTCGGGACGCCCGAGTCGGTGCGCGATGCGGCGATGCTGGAGCTGATGTACGCGACCGGGATGCGCGTGACCGAGCTGGTCTCGCTCAACCTCGACTCACTGCATCTGCAGCCGGGGCCGGCGTATGTGCGCTGCCTGGGCAAGGGCGCCAAGGAGCGCACGATCCCGGTGTACGAGCAGGCTGTGACGGCGGTCGAGAAGTACCTCGACGACGCGCGCCCGGTGCTGCTGAAGGACCGCCCGCAGACGGCGCTATTCGTGAATCGCCGCGGCGAGCGCCTGACGCGCCAGGGGTTTTGGCTGATCCTGAAGAACTACGCCCGCACCGCGGGCATCGCGGCGCACGTGACACCGCACACGCTGCGACACTCGTTCGCGACGCACATGCTGCGCGGTGGCGCCTCGGTGCGCGACGTACAGGAGCTGCTGGGGCACGCGAACGTATCGACGACGCAGGTCTACACGCAGCTCGCCGACTCACATCTGCGCGAGGTGTACGAGTCCGTTCACCCCAGAGCTCGTTGAGCCTTTTCGCCTTGACGACTCGATAACGCCGCGACTAACTCGCGGCGTTGTTGTTATCGCGAGAGGTATTCCCCTCCCCCGTGTTGGTCGCAGCCCGTAGCATGGCGGGCCTAGGGCAGAGACAGAGGAGCCGTCGTGGACATCGAGGACATTCGAGCGCGCATGATCCTGGACTCCCGTGGGAATCCCACGGTCGAGGTGGACGTGATCCTCGAGGACGGGTCGATGGGACGCGCGGCGGTGCCGAGTGGAGCGAGCACGGGCTCGTACGAGGCACACGAGCTGCGCGACGGCGACATGGAGGCATTCCTCGGTCGTGGCGTGGAGCAGGCGATCGACCACGTCAACGACGAGATCAGCGACGCGCTGATCGGGATGGACGCATCGGCGCAGGCCGAGATCGACGCGACGCTGATCGAGATGGACGGGACGCCGACTAAGTCGCGGCTCGGGGCCAATGCCATCCTCGGTGTATCGCTCGCGGCAGCTAAGGCCTCGGCGCTGGCGACGAACCAGCCGCTGTATCGCTACCTCGGTGGATCGAACGCGCGCGTGCTGCCGGTGCCGATGTGCAACGTGCTGAACGGCGGCGCGCACGCGACTGACTCAACGGACTTCCAGGAGTTCATGCTCGTGCCGCTGGGTGCCACGACGTTCTCCGAGGGGCTGCG
>JBAXNX010000166.1:0-3863 GCA_037133575.1 Chloroflexota bacterium | reverse complement strand
ATCGCCGCACGAGCTGACCATCCGGCGCTCATGGCGCTCGCGGATGCGCTTGCAGTAGACGTTGTGACGTTCGAGGCGGCAGAACTAGCGACTATCGCTACGCCGCATCAGTCCAAGGTCACACGACGCGAGACGGGCACAGGGAGCGTCGCTGAAGCCGCCGCGCTGCTCGCCTCGGGAGCCGCTGAGCTCGTTGTTCCTCGGCTCGCCTCGGCTCATGCGACGATCGCGCTGGGCCGGGTTCCATAGCGCCATGCCAATCTTCCTTCCGGGCGGGTGCCTTCCAGTACCTTGCGTGGATCGTTGCAGAGCGAACTCAGGGAGCGTCCCCGGGCGTGCGATAGCAGTGGCGCCGTTGCGATCATTCTGTCGAGGGTCGCCTTCGGGTCGCGCGACGAAAGACTGGCTCCCCGGGGCTCACGAGCCGACTACGCCGCGAGCATGTGCAGGCCGAACGGCGGCGTTGTCTGTCAGAGCGGTCACTTGTAGGCTACCTCTCGTGCGCCGGAGCATATTTTGCTCCGCGCCAACGGTCTGAGTCAGCGCAGTTCGTGCATAAACCGGTAAGCATCTCCTGCGTCTAGATTCAGAAACGCGGCAGGGTAGCTCAGTGGTAGAGCAGGGGACTCATAAGCCCTTGGTCGGCGGTTCAAATCCGCCCCCTGCTACCAGCGACATAACAATGCGGCCATCGGGCCGCATTGTCGTTCGCGGAGCCTTTGCTTCCCAAGCAGCGGATCGCCGGTTCTAATCCGGTCTCCCGCTCCAAACCATCCACCACGGCTAAGCAGCCAGCGGTCCGAATGACCTGGGTCACGCGCGTCGAGTGGCACGCTCGCGTCTTTGCTAACCTCGACGCGAGCACTGAGGGACTGCTGTACGACTATGTCGAACGGAACGCGAGCATACGAGCGTGCGTCGTCACGAAGGAGATGCTTCCATCCAGGCACCCACTCAAACGAGAGCCAACCCTTCGCCGTATCAGGCGGTCATCCTCGCAGCTGGTGAGGGGAGCCGGTTACGATCGCAAGAGTCCGACCTCAAACCGCTGACCAGGGTCGCGGGGCTGTCCCTGTTGGAGCGCGCCGTCCGCAACTGCCGGGACGCTGGCGTGTCCGACATCGTTCTCGTCCTGGGCTACCAAGAGGACAAGATCCGGACACAGCTGCGTGAACTTGCTGAGCGGTATCAGGTAGGCATCCGCAGCGCGACCAACGAAGATTGGCATCTTGGGAACGGAGGATCCGTCCTTGCGGCGGCTCCCTACATCGACCGTCCCTTCCTACTCATGATGTGCGATCACCTCATTCATCCTCGCCTGCTCATGAAGCTCCTCGACGCCGATAACGCTATCCGGACTTGCGCCCTCGCCGTGGATTGTCAGCCGGCACTCGTTCGCGACGTCGAGGAGGCAACAAAGGTCCTCTTCGATGGTTTCCGCATTGCGGCGATCGGGAAGTCACTGCCTACCTACGATGCGATCGACACGGGACTGTTTCTCTGCCGGGAGTTGGTTTTCGACGCTCTCCGTCAGGCCGCCGCGAGCGGTCGCCATTCCCTCAGTGACGGCGTGCAATTGCTCGCGACGCGCGGAGAGGTGGCATGGGTGAGCAGCGATGGATTGCCGTGGGTCGACGTCGACACTCCGGATGACCTGAGCTACGCGCGGGCGTTAGTCGTTGGAGGGGGCTGGCCCGCTATCGGCGCAGCGACTGCGCCGGTCGACTCGGCGCCCAGACTGTGAATATGCCATCCGAGCCCAAAGGCGTTTCGGGAATAGACGGGCCGGTGTCGACGTATCTCAATCGCCCGTTCTCGCGACGCATCTCCGGGGCGGTCGCTCGTCTCCCCATCAGCGCTGACCAATGGTCGTGGACTTCGTTCGTCGCCGTGTGCACGGGTGCCTGCGCGCTTGCGGCCGGACGTTCACGAACGGGAGGACTTCTGATCCACATCGGCTCTGTGTTGGACGGAGTCGATGGCGAGGTGGCTCGGCTGCAAGGCACGGCAGGTCCGGCTGGTGCGTTGCTGGATCTCGTCCTCGACCGCGTATCGGATGTCGCGGTGGTCGCGGGCCTCGCCGTTGGCGCAGGCGCGCGGCGAACTGATTGGATGTTGGCGCTTGCGGCGGCAAACGGGTTGCTCGTCTCCGGAATTATCAAGGAACGTATCGGCGCTGAGCACGAGTCGGTGAGCGGGCTGCAAGAAATCGAAAGCGGACGTGCCCGGATTGATGCATTACTCCCGTGGACCGGGCGCGACGGCCGCCTGCTCGCCGCTGCGTTGGCGGGCATCGCAGGCGTCCCGCGAATCGGGCTCGTGTGGCTGGCAGTTACCACGAATATTCGTCTATGCCGTCGCGCAGCGGCGGCCTTGGCCATACTGCGGCAACAGGCCAGGAGAGGGCCGACGCACAGCTGATCGTATGCGGGCCTCGACGCGTCAGGCGTCGACGCTGGAGACTAGGCCCATGCAACTCCAATTGCGCGGACACACCATCGACTGTACGAACCGCACCGTGGTGATGGGCATCGTGAACGTGTCGCACGATTCGCCGATCACACACTCGATACATGAGCCCAACGACGCCCATGACTACGCCCTCGAACTGGTGCGTCGAGGAGCTGCCATCATCGACGTCGGGGCGCACTCTACGAGCACTGGTGCCCGCGACATGACTGCCCAGGAAGAGATCGAGCGCGTCTGCCCCGTGATTGCTGCGCTCGCAGCTGAAGGCATCCCCAGCTCGGTGGACACCTGGACGCCGGCAGTCGCGCGCGCCGCCGCGAAGGCAGGCGTTGGCATCTTGAACGACGTCACCGGTGTAACCGACCCCGAGATGGTTGCAGTGGTCGGCGAGTTTCACCTCCCAGCGATCGTCATGCATATGCGCGGGCGCCCGAAGCATCACCACGAGGTCGACCAGCACTTCGTCGACATTGGGGCTGAAGTCCAGTTGTTCATGCTTGAGCGCGCAGCTGTACTTGAAGCGGCGGGCGCCGGCCAGGTCTGGTTTGACCCCGGCTTTGGGTTCGGCAAGTCCGCGCAGGACAATCTCCGTCTCATCCAGGCATTGCCTGCACTCGTTAGCACCGGCTACCCGGTACTCATCTCCGCGTCCCGAAAAGGCTTCCTCGGCGAACTGCTCGGGCGTGGGGATCGACAGGATGTAGACGGATTGCTCGAGGCCACAGTGGCGTTCAACACGATCGCCGCAACAAATGGGGTGCACGTTGCGCGCGTCCACGATGTCGCCGAGCTCGCCGATGCGCTGGCTATCGTCAACGCCATGCGCGCAAGGACCGACTAGCCTGGCTTTCAGGGCCCTGGCGAGCGCGGAGCTCCTGCGCTCGCCAGGGCCCGACCTGACGACATGACGACCACGCGGAGGCTGGCCGCCGTCAATCGCTTGTGGCCGCTCGTCCCGATGATGGCGAAGCTCGTGCCGGCGGTGCCGGCCGACGACGAGCATTGGGGCTACGAGATCAAATGGGACGGCATCCGGTTGCTCGCTCGTATCGAGCATGGCGCCGTGCAGCTGATGACGCGGAACCTGATCGACGCGACGAATCGCTACCCAGAGCTCGCTGCCCTCGCGAATGCCCTTGGTGGACGTTCGGTGGTCCTCGACGGCGAACTCGTCGGATTCGACGACTCGGGGCGCGCGACCTTTGAGGCCTTACAGGGCCGGATGGGCCTTGAAGGCGGTAAACGCGTAATGTCCCGCGTCGGCGTTTCCGTGGCCTACATGATCTTCGATCTGCTCTCGCTCGACGACGAGTCCCAACTCGGCATGCCCTATGAGGAGCGTCGAGCCGCGCTCGAAGCGCTCGGCTGGAAGGACCGTACTGGCACACGCCGCC
>JBAXNX010000165.1:0-3883 GCA_037133575.1 Chloroflexota bacterium | reverse complement strand
ACCATGGCCGTCGTGCTCGGACTACAGCGCGACCAGGTCGCTGCACTGTGCGAGCAGCACGGCGCTTCGCTCTGCAACGAGAACGCGCCGGGCAACGTCTCCATCGGCGGGACCACGGAGGCCGTGAAGGCCACCTCGGACGCCGCAACGGCGGCTGGCGCGGTACGCGTGCTGCCACTGAACGTCGCTGGCGCGTTCCACACGCCGCTGATGCAGGCCGCAGCCGATGGCATGCGAGCCGTGCTGGCCGAGGCGCCCTTCGGTGCGCCGAGGATGCCCGTAGTCTCCAATGTCACGGCACAGTCACTCACCTCAGGCGCGCAGTTCGCCGCGGAGCTCACAGACCAGGTGACGAGCCCGGTGCTGTGGGTCGACGACGTGCGGGCAATGCTCGCGGCCGGCGTGACCTCGTTCATTGAGTTCGGGCCAGGCAAGGTGCTGACAGGCGCGCTCAAGCGCACCGAGGCATCGGCCGTGCTGCGCAACGTGGGCACGGCGGCTGAGGCGCGCGCAACCGAGTAACGAGCTCGCTCGTACTCCACGAACTAGGACGTGTTGATGGGCAACCTTGACGGGCGGAGTGCGATCGTCACTGGCGGCAGCCGCGGCATTGGGCGCGCAATCGCGCTCGAGCTCGGGCGCCAGGGGGCGAACGTGTTCCTGACCTACCGCTCCAATGGCGCACTCGCCGAGCAGGTCGCGGAAGAGATCCGCGGCTTCGGCGTGCAGGCGATCGCGAGCGAGCTCGACGTCCTCGACACCCCCGCCATCGAGCGCATGGTCGAGGCCGCGCATGACGCACTCGGCGGCCCGGACATCCTCGTGAACAACGCCGGCATGACCGACGACGGACTGCTCATGCGCATGTCGGAGGCGTCATGGGACGCCGTGCTCGACACGAACTTGAAGGGCACCTTCGTCGCCACCAAGCTCGCCATCCGGCACATGACGCGCGCGCGCTGGGGGCGGGTGATCAACATCACCTCGATCGTCGGGGAGATGGGCAACGCCGGACAGGCAAACTACGCCGCGGCGAAGGCCGGCATCATCGGCTTCACCAAGGCCGTCGCGCGCGAGGTTGCTGCGCGCAACGTCACCGTGAACGCGGTCGCGCCCGGCTTCGTGCTCACCGACATGACCTCGGGCCTGACGGACGAGCAGCAGCAGGCGATCCTGCGCATGGTGCCCCTGGGCCGCTACGCGGAGCCGGAGGAGATCGCGCCGACGGTGGCGTTCCTCGCCTCGGACGGCGCGGCCTATATCACCGGGCAGACCTTCAACGTCGACGGCGGCGTGGTGATGCAGTAATGCCCGCCTCCTCGCGCCGCCGATCGCGCATCGTCGCGTTCCAGACGCTGTTCGAGCTGGACACCGTGCCGCAGCATGACGTGCACGAGGCACTGCAACGTCACATCGATGACGCGCGGCTGGCAGAGGATGCGGGCGTGTTCGCTACCGACCTCGTCGAGGGCGTGCGCGCGCACCAGGCGGAAATCGACTCCATGATCAGCGAGCGCGCGACGGCGTTCCCACTGGGCGATATGGCTCCAGTCGACCGCAACGTGCTTCGCCTTGCAATCTATGAAGTGCTCTTTGATAATCAGCCGGCTCCGCTTCGGACGGTCATTAACGAGGCCGTCGAGCTGGCGAAGGGGTATGGATCCGAGTCTTCCGGACGCTTCGTGAATGGGGTGCTCGGCTCGATCGCGTTGGCCGCATCGGACCAGCGACATCACGATGAAGAGGACGGCGACGCAGTATGACCATGGCTGGCTCGGGCGAAGGGACAGACGACGATATGGCGAGTGTGTACGAGCGTGTGCGATCAATGATCGTTGAGCAGCTCGGTGTCGACGAGTCGCAGGTCACTCCGAACGCATCGTTCGTGGACGACCTGAACGCCGACTCGCTCGACCTGGTTGAGCTGATCATGTCGATCGAGGAAGAGTTCTCCAAGGAGGGCTCGGCCATCGAGATCTCCGACGAGGACGCCGAAAAGATCCAGACCGTCCAGGACGCGATCGACTTCATCCACGACGCTGGCGTCGAAGACGAGTCCTAGCACCACGGACCGGCGCCTCCGGCGCCAGTCTGGCTGAACACATACGCCCGGGCAGTCCGTGAGGCTGCGCCGGGCGTATCATTTCCGCCATGGAATTATTCGGCGTCGGCATCCCGGAAGCAGGCATGATCCTCGTGATCTTGCTGCTGGTCGTCGGCCCGAACCGCTTCCCCCAGGTCGCCCGCGAGGCGGGCAAGTGGTACCGCATCGCGCGCGCCTACGCGGATGAGGTCATGACCGATGTCCGAGGCGCGATCGACGAGCTGGAGCAGGAGGTCGGCGAGCCGGCTGGCGACCTGCGCTCGATCCGCGACATTGGGAGCGAGATCCGCTCGATCGGCACCGAGACCCGTAACGTCGCGAGCTCAACCCCTCCGCCTGCCTCGGACTCCACCGACGACAGCACACGCGCCGACGGGACCCGCTAAGCGATGGCCATCGAGCCGACCCGCATCCCACCGTCGCGTCGGCAGCAGCTCGCCCCCGGCGAGATGACGATCCTCGAGCACCTCCAGGAGCTCCGAGGCCGTGTGATGTGGATGGCGATCGCGGTCGCCGTGGGCATGAGCGTGTTCTTCGTGCCAACCATCGGCTTTGGCGCGGTCAACCTCCTGATCGAGCCCGCGCGTGTGGCGCACCCTGGCTTCAAGCCCCAGTACATCGAGCCGATGGAGAACATCGTCACCTACTTCCAGGTGGCGCTCCTCGGCGGCGTCGCCGCCGGCATGCCGATGATCGTGTTCCAGACGCTGCGCTTCGTCGCGCCGGCGCTGACCCCCGGCGAGAAGCGCTGGGTCTATCCAATCGCACTCGGTGCTGCCGGGGCGTTCGTAGGCGGCATGGCGTTCGGGTACTTCTTCATCCTGCCGCCGTCGCTCGGCTTCCTGCTCGACTTCGGCAGCAGCATCGCCGAGCCGAACATCCGCATCGGCAACTACATCAACTTCGTCACCCGCATGCTCGGCATCATGGGCCTGGTCTTCGAGACCCCTCTGATCGTCATGGGCATGGCCGTGATTGGCGTCGTGAACTGGCGCAAACTGCTCGGCTGGTGGCGGTTCTCGATCGTGCTGGCGTTCGTGATCTCCGCGATCGCGACGCCCACCATCGACCCCATCACCCAGAGCCTCGTCGCCGGCCCGATCGTGGCTCTCTACTTCGTCGGAATTGGCCTCGCCTGGCTCGTGCGCAGAAATTGATCACGCGCCTATCCCCTAGAGGCGTTCACCCTGCCCCGGTGCTACGATGACCTCCATGCCGCCCACCGGTCCCACCTCGACGCCCGCTGCTCCCACCGTCGACCCGGCGTGGGCCGAGCTGTACGAGGAGATCGCGGACTGCCCGCGCTGCATCCTCGCCCGCACCCGGACGCAGAGCGTCCCTGGCGTTGGACCATCGACTGCTGACATTATGTTCATAGGTGAGGCACCCGGCGCCCGTGAAGACGAGCGAGGCATCCCCTTCGTGGGCGCCTCCGGCCAGTTCCTCGACGAGCTCCTGGCGAGCATCGGGCTCTCTCGAGACACCGTATACATCGCCAACGTCGTGAAGTGCCGGCCTCCCGGCAACCGCGACCCCGAGCCTACGGAGATCGAGGCGTGCGCGCCGTACCTCGATCGCCAGATCGCGCAGGTCAACCCAAAGGTAATCGTGACGCTGGGACGGTTTTCGATGGCGCGATGGTTTCCCGGACAGAGCATCAGCCGTATCCACGGCGAGCCGAAGCGCGAGGGCGGTCGAGTGATCGTGCCGATGTTCCACCCTGCAGCAGCCCTCCATCGAGGCGACCTGCGCAGCGTGATCCACGCGGACTTCGCCCGC
>JBAXNX010000164.1:0-3928 GCA_037133575.1 Chloroflexota bacterium | reverse complement strand
CGCGTGGCCACGCCCCCGGCGGCAAGCACTAGGGACGGCCTCGGCCCTCCTCGGATCGAGGGAGCGTCTGCAGTGGTGCAGGCGCTTCCTCGACCGAACATCGCGATTCGCTCGCCCTCTCCTCTATCGTTTCCGATGCAGCAGGCGGGACGACGAAACGGTGGAGGGCGTGCTTCGTTGACATCAGTGGACGCCGACAGCAACGCCATGCAGGCGGATGCGCTCGCCGAGCGGATCGTGATCGACAACCTCGTCGAGGGAGCGAAGCACGGTGACGCAGACGCTTTCGGAGTCCTGTACGACCGCTACCAGCCCGAGATTCTTCGGTACCTGGTCAACCATGTGCGCGATCACGCTACCGCCGAGGATCTCACCCAACAGGTGTTCCTCAAGGCATGGCAGGCGATCCCGAGATACGAGCAACGCAACGTGCCATTCAAGTCCTGACTCTATCGCATGGCACACAACCAGATGGTTGATCACTTTCGCACGAAGCGTACGACCGTCGACCTGGAGGGCATCGACCGCGCTGAGCCAGCCGAGGCCGAGGCGCTGGTCATCGCCGGCGAGACTCGCAAGGTCCTCGAGGGCGCACTGCTTCGCCTCAGCACCGACCATCGTGAGGTCCTCGTGCTGCGCTTCCTGATGGAGAAGTCGGCCGCCGAGATCGGCGCGATCATGGGTCGCAAGGAAGTGACCGTGCGTGGCCTGCAGCTGCGCGCACTGCGTGCGCTGCGTCGCGAGCTCGACAGCATGGGCGGAGGTCTCGCGTGACCCGCCCCAACTTCGACACCATTCTCGACCAGTGCATCGAGGATCTGCGCACTGGCCGGGCCACGCTCAATGAGCTGATCGCACGCCACCCGCAGCAGGCCGCGATGCTGGAGCCACTGCTCCGCACGGCGACGCTCACGCGCGGGCTCGCGATTGCTGCGAACACCTCGGACGCCGCGCGGCGCGCCGACTTCTTGCGGCTCGTGCGCAACACACCGCAGCAGCGCCCACGTGGCATCTTCACCGCCCTGCGCCAGAGTCTGAACGGCCTGCTGGAGCGCGGCATGGTGATCGTGCCTGCTGCGATGGCTGTGGCGATCGCCATGGTGATCGTCTTCGGTCGCACGACCCCGCACGCCGAGGCCTCCACGGTCACGATTTTCTCCGGCGGCATGGAGCAGCAGCGCGGCGACATCTGGATCAAGGTCTACGACGGCGAGCACGTCAATGTCGGCGCACATCTGCGCACGAGCAGTGATGGCCGCGCGTTGCTGACCTTTGGCGACGGCACCACGGTCGCGCTCGACCCGACCACACAACTGACCATCGAGGCGGCCTCGACGACTGGTCTGCGCGAGATCGTGCTGCGTCAGGAGAGCGGTCGCCTCTGGCATCAGGTCGCCCCCGACCAGCGCGCCGGCTCGACCTTCGCCGTGCACACGCCGACCGCGGTGGTGACCGCGCACGGCACGGTCTTCGAGACCTCGATCGCTGATGACGGCGAGACCGCCGTGAACACCGCTGAAGGTCTGGTCGAAGTGGTCGCCGGGTCGCAGCGCGTCGATGTGGCACCGGGCGAGAGCGCCAATGCCGTGAAGGACGCGGTGCGCCCTGTCTCGCGTGAGACGCGCGCTGCGCACACCTCGACGCTAGAGGTCGACGCTCCGTTCGCCGCGAGCGTGATTGGGCCGGACAGCCGCGCGACTGGCGCGCTGCCGAATGGCATCACCTACCAGCAGATCCCTGGCGCCTTCAGCACGAACCCAACCGCCGGCGCACAGCGCATCGAGCTCAACAACGTGCGCACCGGCGAATACACGCTGCTACTGCGCCGCACAAACGACGGCGACGGCAACATCACCTTCCGCACACCGAGCGGCAGCACGCAGTCCGTCGCGCTGCCCGACGGGGCCGACACCTACCAGCTGCGCGTGCAGATCACGTCGGCCGGCAACAACGTAAGCGTCATTCCCGTCGAGAAGGTCGCCGCCGTCGTTACGAAGCCGTCCGAGGCTCCGACAGAACGCGTTGTGATCACCGAGAAGGCAAAGGAGCGCGCAGCCGAGGAGCTCCGCAAGGCCGTCGTCCCGGTTCGCACCCCGGAGGCCACGCCAACATCGCGACCGCGGCCGACCTTCACGCCGCGACCGACCGCGACGCCGACGCGCACACCGTCCCCAACTCGAACGCCTGAGCCGCGACCGACCTTCACGCCGAGGCCGCCCGACCCGACGCGTCGGCCGGATCCGGAGCGCACCCCGTTGCCACCGACCTCGACGCCGCGGCCAACCGAGTCGCCAACACGGACACCGACGGCCACGCCAACCCCGCCGCCGCTACCAACGGCGACACCCACAGCAACGCCAAGCGCGACACCAAGCGCGACGCCCACCACCACACCGGCCCCCACGGGGCCGGTTCCTGCTGTGACTGCCACCGTGCGGTCTAACCTCGTGGCGAGTGCGACCCCGACTGCGACGGCTACGCCACAGCCGACCTCGACGCCGCGTCCGGGGTTTTTCGAGCGCCTGTTCCCGCGTCGGCGCTAGCCGCTCGGCGGCAGTCACCTCGAACGATCGTCGGTGGGCGCTATGTGCTTGGTGTTGAGACCGGGACGCCGAGGCGTGGGGCCAGCGCCTTCATCAGCTCGCTCTGCACTGGGGCGATGTCGGACTGCGATGCCACGCGCACACTGACCAGGCACATCACTGCGTCGACGGTCGCGTTCTGGAAGCGCACGGTCGGGTCGGCATCGACGATGCGCGAGTTGTGGGCGGTGAGCTCGAACAGGGCTTCGTGGGCGACGCGCTCAACGTGCTCGAGGTCGGCGAAGCGTGGGAGCGCGAGCGTGACGATGGCCCGCGTCTGTCCGGCGGCGCCGTAGTTCGTCACGGTCGCGGCGGCGAGCGTGGCGTTGGGGACGATCACCAGTGTGTTCGTCTCGTCGCGCAGTCGCGTCGCGCGCCAACCAATCTCCTCGACACGCCCCGAGGGACCGGCCTGGAGCGACACCCAGTCACCCAGTCGAATCGATGAGTCGGAGAGCACGTACGAGCCTGCGAAGAGGTTCGTGAGCAGCGGCTGCAGCGCGAGCGCGACGGCGATTCCGGAGATGCCGAGGCCAGCGAGCAGCGGGCTGATCGAGATGCCAAGCTGGTCGAGCACCAGCAGCACGCCGATCGCGACCACCGCAACGTTGAGCGCTCGCGTGCCGAGGGGTAGCACCTGCAAGGCGCGGTCGACACGACTCGAACGCTGCGTCCAGCGCAGCAGTGTCATCAGCAGGCGATGCACGAGCCAGACGCCGAGCGCGACGGCAATCGCGCGCTCGACACGCTCGAGGTCGTCGCGCCATGGATCGAGCGCGGGGACGAGGCGGCCGAGCTCGGACGCCACGGCGACCACGATGATCAGGGCAAGCGGCAGCAGGATCGCACCCAGCATCGGGCCGAGGGGGCTGCGGCGCTGCTCGCTCGTCATGCGGATTAGATCTCCAGAGGAGGGACGCCGACTGTTGCCGCGGCTCCGGTGAGCTGACGCCAGGTCTCGTCGTCGACGGGGATCTCGGTCGCGCGTGCGCGGCGCGCGTTGCGCTCAGGCTCGCCCGGCACCGTGATGTGGTCGACGCCCGGCGCGAAGGGCGGTGACTGCACCCACTCGACGAGTCCGCCGAACGACGCCTCGAACTCCCCGGGCTCGCGGAAACTCGTGGGGTCGATGACCATCACGAAGAGGCCATTGCCTCCGCGCCGTCCGTTGGCACGTGAGGTGCCTGCCGGCGAAAGTGCGCCCGCGAGCGCCTCGACCATCATCGCGAGGCCGAAGCCCTTGTAGTTTGACTCGCCACCCATCGGGAGAATCGAGCCGGGAGGGGTACCGTAGTACACCTCGGCGTCGGTGGTGGGGTTGCCCTGCCCGTCGACGGCCCAGCCCG
>JBAXNX010000163.1:0-3968 GCA_037133575.1 Chloroflexota bacterium | reverse complement strand
GCGCACGCGCCAGCCCCACTTGGTGTGGCACTCGTCGCATTCGTAGAAGTAGACGCGGGCGCTTCTCCCCCAGCGACTCGTTGTGCGGCTGCTGCAAGTTAGTTGCTGTGAGGGGCGAGGTTGGGGTTGGGCGGGTCTTCGTCGTCCGCGTCGGGGATGACGTCCCAGGCGCCGCCATTGCTGAAGCCGCCGGCGCGGCGCACGCGCCAGCCCCACTTGGTGTGGCACTCGTCGCATTCGTAGAAGTAGACGACCGAGTAGGGGTTGGGAAACATCGAGCCAGCCGAGGTCATGCCCGGCAGCTCACCGCCGAGCTCGGTGGTGGCGAGGTGCATCGGGTTCGGGGCGCATGTGCTGCAGTTCGAGGTTTCGGTCGTCATGCGGGCGAGTGTAGAGCGGCATGATGGGAAGAGGGGCGTCCTGCGGTATAGAGCGCTAGTGCGCGATTCTGGTCAATACACTCATGAACGGCTCCCCCGGCTGCTGTAGAGTTCGCTTCAGGGTCCTTGTGACGGTGCTGTCACGCCAGTGTTATGGTTGCTTGCACCCTTATTCATTCCTGCACACCGAGACGGCGGCGATCTCGACGCTGGGCATTGTCCGGCTGAAGGAGATCGCATGGCCGCAACTACCACTCGAGCCGATTGGCTGATCCCTGTTGGGCTGATCACGCTGGCGGCCATCCCGGTGATCGCCGGGATGGTGCGCCTCGAGGGACTCGCGAGTGGCGCTCCGATGACGGCTGCTAACGCGCGTTTCGTCTCGGCGCCGGTGCCGGTGGTGCTGCACATCATCGGAGCGACGATCTTCTGCGTGCTGGGGGCGTTCCAGTTTGCACCGGGACTGCGGAGTCGCCATCTCCAGTGGCATCGCATGGCGGGACGAGCGCTGGTGGGCTTCGGGTTGCTCGCGGCGCTCTCCGGGATCTGGATGGCGCTGACGTACGCGATCGTGCCGGCGGACAACGCACTGCTCCATACGTTCCGACTACTGGCCGGATCGGGCATGGCATTGAGCCTGTTACTCGCGTTCGTGGCCATCCGGCGGCGGGACGTCTCGACACATCAAGCGTGGATGCGGCGCGGCTATGCGCTCGGGCAAGGCGCGGGCACGCAGGCGGTAACGCAGCTACCGCTGTTGCTGATCTTCGGTACGCCCAGTCCGATGGTTGTTGCGTTGCTAATGGGAGCGGGCTGGGGGATTAACCTCGCAGTTGCGGAGTGGTTGAACTATCGCAGCCGTCGCGTATCAGGCACGCAGATGCCCGCCTTCGCCATTTCGTAACGAGCGCCCTCACGTCGTAACGAGTTCCACTCACACTTCGTCCATGCGGTCGTAGCCTGCTGCGACGCCGTGCTTCATGCCGGAGGCTAAACCGGGATGCCCGACCGCCCGAAGTAGTCGCGGAACTCCTGCTCGGTAGCGTCGGGGTAGTCCACGCCGGTGACCGCTGCGGCTTCGCGCAGTGCGCGCCAGAGCAGGCGCGTGAGTGCGGCCTGTGCGGTGGCGAGGCGGGCTTCGTCGACCTCGGGGAGTGCGGTGTATGCGTTGGAGAGCTGCGCGATCACGTCGTTGATGGCGGCGAGGTTGGCGGGTGCGAGGAAGCGCGCGCGGGAGTGGGGCTCTCGATAGAACTCGGGTGAGCCTTCGGCGATGAGGAGTGCGGGGACGACGAAGTCGTAGACGAGGCGCAGGTCGTTCATGAGGAGCGAGCCCCAGTCGGCGCGCATCCACATGCGCACGGGCCACATGCCGCCGAAGAAGTAGCCGCGGATCAAGCCCTGCAACTGCGCGGCGGCGGAGAACGTCGGCTCCGGCGATTGCGTGAGCAGCGATGCGACGTCGGCGCGATCGAAGATCGTGCGGAAGCCGGCGTGACGCGGGTTCGAGGCGAGTGCGCCCAGTGGCTCGAGATAGAGGTCGAGGCGCACGGGGCCGCTGAGGGTGCTGGCGAGCACGCGCACCTGTCCAAAGGTGGTGTCGAGGAAGCCGAGCGGCGGCGCGATGCGCGCGAGCAGCTCGGGCGCGGGCTTGCCGTATGACTCGAACGCTTCGTCGCGCAGCGCGAGGTGCACGTCGAGGTCGGAGCCGGCGTCGTGGGTGCCTCGACCGACCGAGCCCTCAACCCACGCGGCGAGCACGTCGGGGTCACCCTCGAACACCTCGGTGATGCGGTCGATCAGTGCCTGGTGCTCGGGTCGGAGTGTCGTCATGCGCCGGAGCATACGCGCGGTCGCGAATGATCTATGGTGCGCGCCGTAACACGTGTTTCACGGGAGCCACCTATGGCAGCCTCGCCTCCTCGCGCGGCGTCCTCGAGCCAGCGTGGGCTGACTCCGCTGGTGCTGTACTTCCTGCGGCTCGGGGCGCTCGGGTTTGGCGGGCCGGCGGCGCTGGTCGGGTACATGCGGCGCGACCTCGTCGAGGAGCGCAAGACCGTCGACGAGGACACGTACAACCTCGCGATCGCGTTGGCGCAGATCATGCCGGGGCCGCTGGCGGCGCAGACGGCGATCGCGATCGGGTACTTCCAGGGTGGCGTCCTCGGCGCAACGCTCGTGGGGCTCGCGTTCGTGCTGCCGTCGTTCCTGATGGTGCTGGCGCTGAGCGCGCTGTACGTCGCGTATGGCGGGCTGCCGTGGATGCAGTCGCTGTTCTATGGCATCGGCGCGGTGGTGATTGCGATCATCGCGATCGCCTCGTATCGACTCGCACGCGGCACGAACAAGCGAGACCCGCTGCTGTGGGGCGTGTTCGCCGCGCTGTTCGTGGCGACGGTATGGTCCGGCACTGAGCTCGCGGCGCTGTTCATTCTCTCGGGGCTGGTGGCGTTGCTGGTGCGGGCGTGGCCGGGCAGATCTCGAGCGATTGTGTTTACGGTGGCGGCGGTCGTGGGCTCGGTCGCGATCGCGGGCATCGAGCATGCGCTGGTGAGTGCGGGTGGCGCCGGCGCGGATCAGAACGTGCTCGTGCAGATCCTGCTGTTCTTCACGAAGGCGGGCTCATTCGTGTTCGGGAGCGGGCTGGCGATCGTGCCGTTCCTACAGCAGGGCGTGGTGCATGACTTTGGCTGGCTCAACGAGCATCAATTCCTCGATGCTGTCGCGGTGGCGCTGATCACGCCGGGGCCGGTGGTGATCACGGTGGCGTTCATTGGCTACCTCGTGGCCGGCGTGGCTGGGGCGACGGTGGCGGCGATCGGGATCTTCGTGCCGGTGTACGTGTTCACGATCGTGCCGGCGCCGTGGTTCCAGCGGCATCGCGACAACACGCAGCTGCGTGCGTTCGTGGCGGGCACGACGGCTGCTGCGAGTGGCGCGATCGCGGGCGCTGTGGTCGTGCTCGGTATCCGCGCGATCGTTGATGTGCCGACGGTTGTGATCGCACTCGTCGGTCTCGTGTTGTTGTGGCGCTTCCGCGTGCAGGAGCCGTACCTGGTGGCGGCAGCAGGGCTCGCGGGCCTCGTGCTGTGGCCGCTTACGCACTGAGCCCGGCGAGCACCTCGTCCATGCACGCGTAGCCTGCTTCGACGCCCTCGGCCATGCCGGAGTTGATCATCGCCTCGCGGGCCTCGTTGGATTCGCAGAGGACGAGGGTGGTGCAGGTAGTGACGCCGTCGTGCTCCTCGAGCGTGAGGGTGTCGATGGCCTCGCCGGCGTACCAGGATTCGTCGAAGCGCTCCGTGTTGACGATGCGCTCGTTGGGGACGAGCTCGCGGTACTCGCCGCTGATGCCCATCTCGCCGCCCTGTGCGCCCTCGGGGCGCTCATCGTCGGGGCCGCCGAGGTCCCAGACCCAGCGGTATTTGCCGCCGACTCGGACGTCCATGTCGCAGACGACCCATGGGTACCAATTCGCGCCGAGCCAGCGGCGGACGAGCTCGGGCTCGGTCCAGGCGCGGTAGACGAGGTGCTTCGGCGCGTTGAAGGCGCGCGGCTTCACGATCCTTCTCGTCGAGCAGAACTTCC
>JBAXNX010000162.1:0-4011 GCA_037133575.1 Chloroflexota bacterium | reverse complement strand
GCTGTCGTCTTGATAGCGTTCATCGGCCTCCGTCTGCGCACGTCGACGTCTGAGACCGGTCAAACGGAGCTTGTCAGCCGTATCACCGTTTTCGATGGCGTGGTCGAGGTACGGCGGCCCGATCGCGAGTTCGCACCAGCGCACACGGGAGACCCGGTCCGCGAGGGCGACTCCGTGCGCACCGGTGAGGGCGGGCACGCTGTAGTCACCTTTTTCGATAACTCCACGCTTGTCTTCGAGCCGGAGTCCGAGCTCGAGATCCAGCGGCTGCGTCAGCCGGCCGAGGGCGATATCGACGCGGTGCTGATGCAGAAGCTCGGCAAGACCTGGCATGTGGTGCAGCACACTCTGGGTAAGGGTGCTCAGCACGCGCGTGCGTGAGAAGCGGTCGGCGACCACGCCACCAAGCGATCCGAGGAACATGTTGGGCGCAGAGCGTGCGGCGAACGACAGCGCCGTCAAGAACACCGAGCCGGTGGTATCGAGGACGAACCATCCCACCGCCAGCCGCTCGAGCCAGGTGCCAATCGCGTCGATGTAGTTCGCCGTGCAGAGCCAGCGGAACGCCGGCTCGCGGAGCACCGCGCGAATGGTGGGAATGTCTCGATCGACGGACTGTCGAGGTTGAGCCACGCCCGGCACTCTACTCGGGCGGCGGGCCCACAGTTGGGAGCTCGCGACTCAGTGCGCTGGGCGAAGACCATCAACGATGGGTGGTGCGCCGGGAGGGATTCGAACCCCCGACCCTTAGTTCCGAAGACTAATGCTCTATCCACTGAGCTACCGGCGCACGAGCCCGCGTGCGGGCCACCCCTATTTCAGGGCACACACGCGTGACTGGCAAGGACGTGTGGTTCGAGGTGCCTCAGACCGGTCCGCCTCAGGCCGGGGCGCGGCGCTCCACGGTAAAGTGCGGCTGCGGCGTCGAGGCGGACACCTCGACGATCGCTGCGAGCGCGGAACCCACCTCCGCCAGCTGCTCGTCGGTGAACTGCTCGAAGATGGCGTGGACGTAGTCGCGCGAGGCGGCCGAGATCGACTCGACGGCCTCGTCGCCCTTGTCCGTCAGGCTGATCTGCAGGCGGCGACGATCCTCGGGATCCTCGAGGCGGGAGAGCAACCCCTTGTCCACGAGCCGATCGACCTGCTGACTGGCCGCCGAGGTGCCGACGTCCAGCCGCTCGGCGAGTGAGCGCAGGTCGCTGCCAGGGTCGCGGCGGACGAGAAAGAGGATGCGGAGCTGGGGGAAGGTGATACCCATCTCTTCCCAGACATGCAGGCGGAGCGGGTCGAGCAGGCGCGATGCGCGTGCGAAGGCGGTGGTGGCTTCCGCGAGGAGCTGCTCTCGGGTGACTGGCTCTGCCATGGCGCACACTCCGGCAATCGTCAGGTCTGCGGCGATAGTTTACAGTATCCGCACGAAGCGTCACCCACTTCCTTTCGGCTATCGAGGTGAAGATGTCCGCCGCAACCACTGAGGCGACGGCGACCAGCGCCGCCGCCAGACCAGGCGGCTCGCGTTCGGCTGCCCTGCGCGGCTTCTCGTCACTCGCGAACCAGCAATTCCGCATGCTCTGGTTCGGGCTGCTGTTCTCGCAGGGCGCGATGCAGATCAACATCGTGGCGCGCTCGTGGCTCGCGTATCACGTGTCGGGATCGGGCGCGGCGCTCGGCATCGTTGCCGTCGCGTCCGGCTTGCCGATGGGACTGTTCTCGCTGATCGCGGGTGCGATCGTCGACCGGGCTGACAAGCGCAAGATCCTCTTCATCGTCACCCTGAGCCTGTCCGCGCTTGCGATCGCCACGGCCGTGCTCGTGCACGTCAACGTTGTTGCTGTCTGGCACCTCGCACTCGTCGGGCTGCTGCAGGGTGTGGTATTCGCGTTCAACTTCCCAGCCCGCCAGGCGCTGATCCCCACGATCGTGTCCGACGAGGAATTGCCGAACGCGATCGCGATGAACTCGACCGGCCTCAACCTCAATCGCGTGGTGGGACCGAGCATCGCCGGCCTGCTGATCGCCTGGAACCCTGCCGTCGCCTTCGACGTAATCGCCGTGCTCTACGTGATCTCCGCGCTGATGCTGCTGCGGCTGCCGAAGCTGGTCACAACGCCCCGCGGTGGCTCGGCAGTTCGAGACATGATCGAGGGCTTCGCGTACGTCCGCCGCACGCCCGCGGTGCTCAGCCTGCTGCTGCTCGCGCTTATCCCGACGCTGCTGGGCATGCCGTTCCAGCAGTTCCTGCCGGTGTTCCAGCAGTCCGTGCTGCACGTTGGACCGTCGTCGCTCGGACTGATGTTCACCGCGGTTGGAGTCGGCTCGCTGGCCGGATCGCTCGCCGTCGCCTACGTGCCGCCCGAGCGTGCTCGCATGTTCCAGCTCGCTGGCGGCTTTCTGTTCGGGGTCTCGCTGCTCGGCTTCGGACTATCGCCGAACCTGCCGATCACGCTGCTGACGTTGTCGATGGTGGGCCTCACGAGTCAGGCGTACTTCGTGATGAACAACGTGCTGCTGATGGGCGCGACCGACCGGCAGTTCTACGGCCGCATGATGAGCATCTACATGCTGACCTGGTCGATGATGCCGGTCGCCGTGTACCCGATGGGCGTGCTGATCGACGCGATTGGCATGCCGTTCACGCAGGCAGGCGCTGGCCTGCTCCTCGCGATCTTCGTCGCCATCTTCGTGCTCGTGCCGAAGCGCGCGCAGGCGCCCGAGGCTCTCGCCTCCACCTAACGGCGCTTCGAGGTATGTCGGGCCGTATCATCGCCCTATGAGTGATGGCCCCAGCGACGAGGCACGCGCCGACCTGCGCCACGCGATGAGCCTGCAGGCCGCTGGCGACATCGACGCGGCGCTCGAGGCCGCGCGACGCCTGCTTGCACGCGAGCCCGGCTATGGCGAAGCGTGGGCCTACGTCGGCAACACGCTCGTCACCCGCAAGCGGCACTTCGTCGATGGCATCGCCGCGCTCGAGCTCGCCACCACGCTCGTCCCGAACGATCCGGTGGTGTGGTACACGCTCGGCTGGTGCCGGGAGTACGCCGCGAACGCGCTCGGCAGGCCCAAGGGTGGCAAGGCGCAGACCACGGATCAACATCTCGAGTTCACCGCGGAGCAGCAGTACCAGCGAGCGAAGGACGCGATGCTGCACGCGCTCACGCTCGATCCGGACGAGAAGCTGCAAGGCGACATCGAGGACATCCTCGACGTCATCGCGAACGTCACAGGCGAGCCGTGGAGCGATAAGCCGCATGACCGCCGTGTCCCCTAACACCGAGGTGGACCTCGAAGCGCTGCTGCACCTCGCGAGCGACGCCGCGCGCGAGGCGGGCGCACTGTTGCGCGCCATGCAGCTCGAGGCGCATTCGAGCGTCGAGACGAAGAGCAGCCGTACCGACATGGTCAGCGATGCCGACCGCTCGTCGGAGCGCCTGATCGTCGAGCGCATCCTCGCCGCGCGTCCCGACGACGCGATCCTCGGTGAGGAGACGGGCGAACGTGCCGGCACGAGCGGCGTGCGCTGGGCGATCGATCCGCTCGATGGCACCACCAACTACCTCTACGGCAATCCGTTCTACGCCGTCTCGATTGGTGTCGAGGTCAACGGTGCTTCGGCGGTTGGCGCCGTCTTCGCGCCCGCACTCGATGAGCTCTTCACTGCGATCGTTGGTCGAGGCGCGTCGCTGAACGGCCACCCGATCCACGCGAGCGACAAGTCCGAGCTCGCCACGGCGCTCGTCGACACCGGCTTCGACTACGCCGCCGAGAAGCGAGAGCTGCAGGGCCGTGTCGTCGCACAGGTGGTGCACCGCGTGCGCGACATTCGTCGGCTCGGCGCCGCTTCGCTCGACCTGTGCTGGGTGGCCGCCGGTCGTGCCGATGCCTACTACGAGCGCGGCCTCGGCGGCTGGTGGGACATCGCCGCCGGCGAGCTCGTCGCCCGCGAGGCCGGCGCGATCACCTCGAGCACCGAGGGTGGCCCGCACAGCCCTGCATCAATGCTCGTCG
>JBAXNX010000161.1:0-4018 GCA_037133575.1 Chloroflexota bacterium | reverse complement strand
CGACCTCGACGCGCGGGGTGATGCGCAGGCGGACGCGGCGTGGCTCGCGCTGTGGCTCGACGCCAACGCCGCCGCGAACGCCGCGATGCGTGAGGCGATGGACGCGATGGAGCAGCCCTTCGAGGGTCGCGTACAGATCGAGGTGGCAGAGGCGCTGCCCGACGGTGCGACGCTCGTGCTCGGCAACTCGATGCCGGTGCGTGACGCGGAGTCGTTCTTCCCGGCGCTCGCGCGCGATGCCTCGCTCGTGGGCACGCGTGGTGCGTCTGGCATCGACGGTGTCGTCTCGACAGCGGTCGGTGCGGCCGCGGCGAGGCAGGCGCCGGTCGTGCTGCTGATCGGCGACCTGTCGTTCTTCCATGACCTCAATGGACTGTGGGCGATCAAGCGCCACAACCTCAACCTCACCGTCGTGCTTGTGAACAACGACGGCGGCGGCATCTTCTCGTTCCTCCCGCAGCAGGACGCTGCGCCACAGGAGTTCGAGGAGTGGTTCGGCACACCGCACGGCCTCGACTTCATGCACGCCGTTGCACTGCATGACGGCCGCTACGAGCTACTGACCGGCGATCGAGGCTGGGCCGATCGCATCGCGCAGGCCACACGCGAGCCCGGCCTGACCGTGCTCGAGGTGCGCACTGATCGTGCGAGCAACGTCTTGCTGCACGGCGATGTCTGGACGCGCGTCCGCGAGGCCGTTGGTGCGGTGCTCGACGCTCACAGTGGCGTGAGTGGAGTGACCGCATGACGCGAGTCGATGTCGGTGGCGTGATGCTGAACGTCGAGGTCGCCGGATCGGGCCCGCCCGTCGTGCTGCTGCATGGCTTCACGGGCTCCGCCAACAGCTGGCGTCGCGTCGTCGAAGACCTCTCGCCCGAGTTCACCACCGTCGCGATGGATATCATCGGCCACGGCAAGTCCGACTCCCCCGAGTCGCTCGACCACTACCACATGCGCCAGGTCGTCGATGACCTCGCGCGGCTGTTGCAGCTCGCTGGCTACCCGCACGCCACCTGGCTCGGCTACTCGATGGGTGGGCGCACCGCGCTGCAGGTCGCGGCGAACCGCCCCGACGTCGTCTCCGCGCTGATCCTCGAAGGCGCGAGCCCCGGCATGCGCACACCCGAGGAGCGCGAGGCGCGCGTTGCCTCGGACGAGAAGCTCGCGACCCTCCTCGACACCGAGGGCATCGAGCCGTTCGTCGATTTCTGGCAGGCCGTCCCGCTGTTCGCCTCGCAGCAGAACCTCCCGAAGGAGATCTGGGACCGCCAGCGTGCCGGCCGCCTCGGCAACTCCACGCGCGGGCTCGCGAGTTCGCTCCGTGGCATGGGCACCGGCTCGCAGGAGCCACTGCACGAGCGCCTCGCGGACCTCCGCATCCCGGTCTTCTGCACGGCTGGCGAGTACGACACCCGCTACACCGAGACCGCCCGTGAGATGGCGGCTGCCATCCCCGGCGCTACGATGGCTGTGATCGAAGGCGGCGGCCACGCCGCCCATCTCGAGCAGCCGGAGCGCTTCAGCGCGCTGGTATTGGACTTCCTGCGACGGGTGCATTCATGACGATGCTGTCGAGGCCGGGACCGGTGCGCACGTGGGTCATGGCGATCCGCGTGCCCACGCTGACCGCTGCGATCGCGCCGGTCGCTGTCGGCACCGCGCTCGCGCAACGTGCCGGCGTGTTCCAGCCGTGGGCGGCGCTCGCGGCGCTACTCGGCGCGCTTGCCATCCAGGCGGGCGCGAACCTCGCGAACGACCTCTCGGACTTCCGCAAGGGCGCGGACACCGAGGCGCGCGTCGGGCCGCCTCGTGTCACGCAGATGGGCTGGCTCAGCGAGGCGCAGGTGCAGCGAGGCATCCTCGTTGCGTTTGGCTTCGCCACGCTGATGGGCCTCTACCTCACCTACGTCGCCGGCTGGCCCGTTGTTGCGATGGGGCTTGCCTCGATGCTTGCGGCGCTCGCGTACACCGGTGGCCCGATGCCGTTCGGCTACCGCGCGCTCGGGGAGCTCTTCGTCTTCATCTTCTTCGGCGTGATCGCCGTGGTCGGTACCTACTTCGTGCAGGCCCTTTCCGTATCTCGCGAGGCGTTTGCGGCGTCGATCCCGGTCGGCCTCACCGTCTCGGCAATCCTCGTGGTGAACAACGTGCGAGACATCGAGACTGATCGAGTCGCCAGCAAGCGCACGCTTGCCGTGGTGATGGGCCGTCGTTGGACGCGCGTGCTCTACGTCGGCGCGCTGCTTGGCGCATACCTCGCTGCTGCCGCGCTGTGGCTCGTCGGCCACTTCCCGGTGTGGACGCTGCTCCCCTGGCTGAGCGCCCCGCTCGCCTTCCGTCCGGCCGAGGCCGTGCTGAGCCATATTGACGGCCCGACGCTGAACCGCGCGCTGAAGGCGACCGCGCAACTGCACCTCGTCTTCGCGTTACTGCTCTCCGTCGGCCTCGTCTCCGCCTCGCTGTTCGCGCTGCTCTAGCACGATGACCACGAGTCGTCCCGGCGACCGTCGCATCGCCGCGGTGCGCTGGCGCCCGTTCCGCCTCCCCATGCGTAATCGCTTCGAGGCTGCACACTCCACGCTGACCGCTCGCGAAGGCCTCGTCCTCGAACTGCTCGGTGGCAGTGGCGAGTCCGGCATCGGTGAGGCCTCACCGTTCCCGGCGCTGGGTGACGGCACGCTCGCCGACACGCTTGCACTGCTCGAGGTACACGCCGGCGCGATCGCGCTCGATCCTGAAGCCGCGCTCGCTGCGCTGCCCGCGAGCGGCCCCGGCGTGATGGCGCTGCGCTGCGCACTCGACACCGCACTGCTCGACCTCGCCGCCAAGGAGCGAGGTGTGCCCGTGGCGACGCTGCTCAGCGGCGCGGCCTGGGCGGCTGTGCCCGTGAACGCCGTGATCGGCAGTGGCACACCGGACGAGGTTGCGACCTATGCACGCGAGGCATCCGCCTCCGGCTACACCGTATTGAAGCTCAAGGTCGGCGTCGGCTCGATCGCCGATGACGTCGCCCGCGTTCGAGCCGTGCGCGAGGCGTGTCCAGACGCCGCGCTGCGCCTCGACGCAAACGGTGCGTGGGACGAGGCCACGGCACGCGAGGCACTCGCTGCGCTGGCGCCGTTCAACATCGAGCTGATCGAGCAGCCGGTGCGCGTCGCCGACCTCGACGGCCTCGCGCGTGTGCGAGCCGACGAGGTGATCCGCGTCGCCGCCGATGAGATGCTGAACAGCGTCGAGGACGCACAGCGCGTGATCGACGCACATGCAGCCGACCTGCTCGTGCTCAAGCCGATGCGCCTCGGCGGCGCCCACGCATGCCTCGAGATCGCGCGTCGAGCGGCGGAGGCTGGCATCGGCTGCTTCGCCACCACGACCTTCGATTCGAGCATTGGCACCGCACTGGCGCTGCACCTCGCAGCGGCGCTGCCGGAGGCGCCTGTCGCGCACGGTCTCAGCACCGCCGAGCACCTCGCGAGTGACGTGGTGGCGGCGCCGGTTACGCCGGTGGCCGGCCGGCTTGTGGTGCCGGGCGTCCCCGGACTGGGCATCGAGCTCGATGAGGCAGCCCTCGACGCCGTCGCGACCGGGCCATGGATCACGAAGCTGCCGGAAGTGCACGGGCACGACTAGCGCGCCCTCGGTCGGGTACGCTTCCGCCGTGGAGGCCCCGATGGGATACAAACTGAGTCCGTCAAAACTTGACCACTACCTGCCGCTGTTTCGCACGCATCTGATGGACGCAGCACGGCAGTCACGATTGGTGCCATACAAGGAACTTGAGACTGTTTTCGGCGGTCCGGGACGCGGATACGTCGGCCAAGTCTTAGACGCGCTCAACCGCGAGGTGGACGAGGACGACAAACCGCTCCTGTCCGCGATCGTGGTTAGCGCCGATTCGAAGCGCTCGTCGGCGGGCTTCTTTGACTTGGTTCGCAGCCTTCGGCCTCAAGTCACACTCGCGAACGAGCACGAGATGTGGGCTGCGGAGCGAGACCGAGTGTGGACGTATCGCTGGTAG
>JBAXNX010000160.1:0-4037 GCA_037133575.1 Chloroflexota bacterium | reverse complement strand
GACTGCATCACCTGCCAGCGCACGCCCTCGCTGCACGGCGGCGTGGTGAGCGAGCCCGCATAGCGGAACATCGCGCGCTCGCGAGGCAGCAGCGCACTGAGGTCGGTCTTCGGCAACGGCTTCTTCTCGTCGACCTTCTTCGGGATCGCGCCGAGGATCGGTGTGAGCGGGCTGTTGTCCTGGCCGATCGTGTGCAGCACGCCCACCACGGCGAGCTCGCCCTTCGCGCTCTTGTGCACGAAGTGCGTCTCCAGCGCGAACGGCTTCCCGTTCAGTGTGTGCTCCGAGGGCGTGTGGAAGTGGAACTGCACGAGCTCGAACGGCTGCCCGTCGACCTCGATGCTGGAGCCCTTCTCGACGTCGGCCTGGATCGTGTGGCCGTTATTCGTCACCGACAGCGAGACCGGCTGCCACTTGAAGACAGTGCGCCCACCGCCGCCCGGCTGTACCGAGGCGAGGTCGATCGGCGACTGAGTCGCGCCCGTGTTGCAGGTCGCGTACTCCGGCTTGAGGTTGCCCCACTCTGCCGGGCCTTCTTTGCCCTCGTAACCCCAGTGCACCTCGCCGCCCGCGGCGTGCTCGGCTTCTTTCGCCTTGCTTGCCGTCTTCGCGGTGGTCTTGGCTGGCGCCTTGCCTCCATCGAGGGCAGTCAGGCGCTTGTCGAGCTTCGAGATCTCCGCGCGCGCCGTCTCGAGCTCCTCAGCAGATGCCCCGCAGGCGCCGCCGAGCATGACGAAGCCGCCGAGGCTGAGCCAGCCAGCGGCGCGGCGCGCGAATACGCGGCGCGAAAGGGGGGTGACATCCATGTCCATCGAGGTGCTCCTTCGTCACAGTTGTCGGCTGTGCGAAGGGGACCCCGTAGGGTGACGTGCGCGGAAGGTCGAGCTGAGCCGGTTTCAGGCGCAGACGCGCCGCACGGTATCGAACATAATCTTCAGCCCGAGCCGCAACGCGGCGATCGAGAGCCGCTCGTCGTTGCCATGCACGGTGCCCATGTCCTGGCTCTCGAGCAGCAACGGCATGAAGCCGTACGCAGGGATACCCCGGCGGCGGAACACGCGCGAGTCGGTGAAGCCTGTCGAGACACTCGGTACGACCACTGCGCCCGGGCAGGTGTGACGGATCGATTCCTGGATTGCCTTATAGAGCGGTGTGTCGATCGAAGACGCTGGGGTCGAGGACGAAAAGATCGTCTCGAGGTGCACCTGTGGGTCGTCGATCACCGCGCGCAGCTCCGTCATGAAGCGCTCCGGGTTGTAGCCCGACACGAGTCGCACATCGATTGTCGCGGTGGCCTCGGCCGGGATCACGTTGGGACGCACGCCCGAGGTGAGCGAGGTCACTGAAATCGAGTTCGTCTGCATCGAGTGCACACGCGGGTGCTCCATCGCGAGCGCATGTAGCGTGTGCGGACTGGGTGGACTCGGCAGGATGTGAGCGGCGTACAGCGCATCGAAGTACGCGGCGACCTCGTCGGTCAGCAGCGTGGGCCGCTCCCAGTCCTGGATGCGTGCAAGCGCCCGCACGATGCGCTCGAGTGCGTTGTCGTCGTGTGGCACCGAGCCATGGCCGGGCGTCCCAGTTGTGACGAGGCGGATCCAGAGCGGGCCCTTCTCAGCGACCGCGACATGGAATACCGCCTTCGGCACGCCGAACAGCTCGGCTGCGCCGGTGCCGCCCTCGTTGATCACGAAGTCAGCGGCGATCGCATCAGGGTGCTTCGCCTCGAGAAAGTCGATGCCAAAGCCGCCGCCCGCTTCCTCGTCCGCCACAGCGGCGAACACGAGGTCGCGCTTCAGCTTCATCCCGGTACGTCGGCACGCGAGCAGGGTGAGCAGTTCGATGATGCCCATGCCCTTCATATCGACGGCGCCGCGGCCCCAGATATAACCATCTTTTACGAGCCCGCTCAGTGGCGGCTCGCTCCAGTGGTCGGCCTCGGCCGGCACAACATCGGTGTGGTTGAGCAGCAGTAGCGGCCCACCCGCGCTCCCGTCGCCTTCGAGGCGTGCGATCAGCGACGGGCGCTCGCTGTCACGCGAGAAGATCTCGTACGGCACGCCCTCGGCATCGAGGATGCGCGCGAGCCAATCGCAGGCAATGACCTCGTGCCCTGGTGGGTTGGTGGTATCGAGCCGCAGATACTCAGCGAGGAGGCGCGTGGCCTCCTCGGTCATGCTGTCCCAGTTGGGCGCATGCCGCGCAGTACTCATACGGCCTCCGGCGGCCCCCCCGGGCCGGTTGCCATGGCGCGCACTTTCGTCACCGGTCAGCAGGTTGTCAAACCCGCGACGGTCACTCGTCACGCTGCGTACACTGCTGCGTCGTGCGGCCACGCGGCCGACTATGCAGGGGGCAACACATGACTACTGCGAGCACATCGGGATCAGGGCCGCTGACTGGCCTGCGCGTCCTCGACTTGAGCTGGGTGCTTTCCGGCCCGTTCTGCACGATGACGTTGAGCGACCTGGGCGCCGACGTTGTGAAGTGCGAGCGACCACCGTTTGGTGACGTCGCGCGCACGACTGGGCCACTCAAGGACGGTGAGTCGGGCTACTTCTTCAGCATCAATCGAGGCAAGCGCTCGATCGCCCTTGACCTGCAGCAACCGGAGGGCGTCGAGCTGTTCAAGCGGCTCGCGAAGCGCTTCGACGTCGTCGTCGAGAACTTCCGTCCCGGCGTGATGGATCGTCTTGGCGTCGGCTACGAGGTGCTCTCGAAAGAGAACCCTCGATTGATCTACGCGGCGATCTCTGGCTACGGCCAGACCGGCCCGATGCGTGACAAGCCGGCGCTCGATGTGGTGGTGCAGGGGGCTGGCGGCATTCTCTCGATCACTGGCGAGGTTGGTGGCCCGCCGGTGCGCCCCGGCACATCGCTCGGCGATATCGCGGCAGGCCTCTACACCGCCGTTGGCATCCTCGCCGCTGTGTACGAGCGGGAGCGCTCCGGTCGCGGTCAGATGCTCGATGTCTCGATGCTCGATTGCCAGGTCTCAATCCTCGAGAACGCGTTCCTGCGCTATCTGCTCACCGGTGAGACCCCTGGCCCGATGGGCACGAGGCACCCATGGGCAGTGCCGTTCCAGGCATTCCCGACGCAGGACGGCTACCTCGTGCTCGCGCTCGCATGGGGCGTGCCCAACCAATGGGCGCTGCTCTGCACCGAGCTCGACCGCATTGACCTCATCGACGACCCGCGCTTCGCGACCGCCGACGCGCGTGCGAACCATCACGCGGAGCTTGAGCCGATGCTCAACGACGCGTTTCGGACGAAGCCGACCAGCGAGTGGCTTCCGCTGCTGGAGCAGTACGGCATCCCCTGTGGGCCGCTCAACACGATCCCCGAGGTGTTGCAGATGCCGCAGCTGGCGGCGCGCGACATGTTCGTGCCGGTCCAGCACCACACGCTCGGCGAGATGCCGCTGGTGAATACGCCCTTGAAGCTCTCGCGCACCCCCGGTGGTATCCGAGGCAGCTCGCCCGACATGGGCGCCGATAGTCGCTCTGTCATGCATGACGAGCTCGGACTCAGCGATGCAGAGATCGATGAGCTGGTGGCAGCGCAGGTGGTGTGGACTGAGCGGCCTGTAGTCGACCTCGGCTAATCCGAGTTCTGGTCAGCGGGGCTAGCGCTTCCAGCGGAAGATGCGCAGCTGGTCGCGGAACGTCCAGGTCAGCAGCACGAAGATCGCGCCGCCGGCGACGAGTGCGTACGAGACGAGCTGCATCAGCAGCGATTCCTGCTTGGTGAAGCGACTCGCGAGTTGACGCTGGATCTCCTCGTCCGACAGGCGAGCGAGACTGAACGTGTGCACGTCGGTCGACGACTGCAGCAGCGCGACGTTGCCGTCGAAGCCGCGCTTCGTGATCGCCTCGGTCACCCACGTCAGTGACTCGTCGTCCGAGCCGCTGAACGAGAGCACGCGGCGGTTGCGCGCCCACGGCGCTGGCGCCGTCTGCAACGCACCGAGGCGTGCCGAGTCAAGGATCTCAGTGAGCTTCTCATCCTTCGCGACGAGCGCACGCGAGCCACCC
>JBAXNX010000159.1:0-4047 GCA_037133575.1 Chloroflexota bacterium | reverse complement strand
TCCGCCGAGATCGCGCTCTCGAAGTCCTTCGCGCTAGATTGGGCGAGCGAGGGCATTCGCGTGAACAGCATCGCGCCGGGCTCGATCTCCTTCGAGGGCGGCGGCTGGTGGCGGCGCACGCAGGACGACCCCGAGGCGATGCGCGAGTTCGTCGACCGCAACATCGCCGCCGGACGCTTCGGCCGCCCCGAGGAGGTCGCCGCCGCGGTGGTCTTCCTCTCCTCGCCGCGCGCCTCGTGGATCGTCGGCGCGTCACTCAACGTCGACGGCGGGCAGTCCCGCTCGAATATCTAGCCAGACCGAGGGTTCCGAGGACTGCGATGCGTTTCAAGCGATCCGACCTGCCCGGCCTGCTCATCGCCACGGTCGCCCCGCCGCTGCTCTTCGTGCTCTTCCTGCAGTCCTTCGGCGTCTACAACCACCGAGGCACCCCGCTGCTCGGCTTCGTCGCTGCAAACCTCGCCGTCGCGATCGGCATCCTCGCGATGTTCACGCGCTTCGTCCGCAATTGGGACGTGCCGATCGGCTTCGCACTGGCGCTCGCCACGCTCGTCGGGCTGATCATCTGGCTGCAGCACCTCGGCTATGACGGCGGTGGCTTCGCGCTCACGCTGAAGTGGATCGCCATCCTCGACTTCCTCGCGCTCAACATCGCGCTCGGCTACCAGGTGCTCGTGCACGGCCTGCTGCCGGTGCTCGACCGCCGCGCCGCACGTCGCGCACAGTAGACACGTGACTACCGAGGACAGCACCCCCCGCATCGAGCGTGCCGCGCTCAGCATGCTCGCCACGTGGATGAGCGACCGGTATTTCCGCACCTTCCGCGTTACCGACGACGCGGAGCGCGGTCCCTTCGACGCGATCCTCAACCAGCGCGATCTCCAGGTCGGCATCACCGTCGGCCTGCTCTGGGAAGAAGCCACCGGCGACGGCCCCTCAGGACTCGAGGGCGTCGAGCAACTCGAGACCACCGTTAGCGCCGACCTCGAGTCCGCCAACGACCGCGGCAGCTATGCGCTCTGGCTGCCACCACGCGCCGGCGTCCCCGCGCAGGAGCCCGGCGCCTCCGACTTCCGCGTGCTGGTGCAACGAGGTGTGACTGGCCTCGGCCCCGGCGAGCGCCGTGAGGTACGCATCCCTGCGCTGCTGCGCGTCGCAAAGGTCGATGCCGGCGGCGCCTACTTCTCCGTCGTCGGCGGCATGTCGTCCGTCTGGACCGACCTCTCCGAGAACGCACCCGGCGCGTTCCATCTCGACAGCAAGGACATCCACCGGCTCCCCGAAGAGCGGCCCGAGATCGACATGCTCGTCTCGCAGGTGCGCGACCGCGCCGCGTTGCTCGAGGTCGGCGAGATGACCGCCGTCGACTCGCATGACTACTGGCTCGTTTCGCGCATGGGCGGCGAGCCGCGCGGCCTCACCGTCTTCGGTGCACCGATCAGCTTCGACAGCTCCGATGCCGCCGCCGTCCGCCGGCTGCTCCGAGCTCACGTCGGGCGCGCCGAGGAGCAGCGCTACAACGGCACCTGCGACCTCACCGCGCTCGTGCTCGTCGGCTCCTACGCGCACATCGAGGACGAACGCGTGACCGCCGGCCTGCGCGGCATGAACCCTGCGCTCTACGGCGGCATCGACCTGATTGTGCTGGTGGCCGACGGCCAAGTGCGGCAGGTGCTCCAGCCCCGCTCGCTCCCCTGGGAAGCGTAAGCGTCGAGACTTAGTCCCGAGGCTTGCGCACGACCCACGTCTGCGCAAGGTGGTCGTGCCAGGTCCGCCGCTCGCGGTCGAACAGCGCCCACACAAACCCGAGGAACACCGGCAGTTCGCTCGCCAGCGTGAACGCCGCACGAGTCAGCCCGCGCCGAACGCCGGGCGCCTTGCCCGCGGCGTCCACGACGCGCAGTCCGAATAGCCACTTGCCGGGACTCCAGCCGACCACACACCACGGCCAGCGCACCAGCACCTCGACGACATAGAGGATCGGCACGTACGGCTGCATCGCGCGCTGGGTCTCGGTGAACACCGTCGCGATGTCCGCGCTCGGATCGACGTTCACCGCCACCCCGAGCAGCGTCGCCACGAAGCCGAATACCATCGAGAGCACGAACTCATCGACGAGGAATGCGCCAACCCGCAGGTGCCACGGCGCAACGGTCAGTCCGAGGTCGGTGAGTGGGTTCGTGGGCCCCGTCGCAACCGTAGTTCGAGTATCAGCCTGCACCGCCGGGGCACCCAGTGCGCCATCACCGAGCCACGACGGCCCCGCGTACCCGAGCGGCGGCCGTACACGCGGCGCGGGTGCGACGGGTGCACTCTGCGGTTGCAGTTCGCCGGCTTCGCTCGTCACGCGTGCTCCGCAATCCACTCGGCAAGCCGCACCACGCGGCCCGTCTCGCTCACCGGCGACGCGAGCAACTCCACAGCGAGTCGCCCGAGTGCGCCCGCGCTCGCATCGTCGAGCGCCGCAACGAGCGTGCCGCCGACTGCGTCATCCGTCCACTCGGCACGCCCCACGATCACCACATCGAGGCCAATACCACGCGGCTGGAGTTCCTCTGCCAGTGAGCTGCCGAGGCTAATCGCCGCCGCATGCGCCGCCGCATATGCCGCCGCGCCGGGCAATGCGCGCTCGCCTGCCTCGTGCGTCACGAGTAGCACACGACCGCCTTCGCCGCGCCGAAACTCGTCCGCTGCAGCGCGCACCGCGAACAGGTGCGCATAGCAGTTCGAGACCATCACCGCCGCAAGGTCTGAGTCCGTCGTCGCGCCGAGCAGCGACGCATGGAAGCGGTCAGGCGCGCTCACGAGCAGTTCGAGGCCGCCCAGCTCCTTGGTGACCTGTCGCGTCGAGACCCTCACGTTCTGCCCAAGGGTCACATCGAAGGCGTACACCGCAGCCGTGCGGCCCGCTGCCTGCTGTTCGCGCGCGATCCGCCGCGCTAAAAGCACGCCCTCGTCCGCACGCATCGTCGCGAGGCCGAGCGCCGCGCCTTCGGCGCCAACCGCACGCGCGATCGCGGCGCCCGCGGGCGTCTCGCACCCGATCACCAGCGCCCGTCGTCCTTCGAATGTGCCAGTCATAGTGTGTCAGTCATGGCGTGCGCCTCGCTACGCGAGCGCGAGCACCGTTGCCGCAAACAGCGCGACCTGCACCGCTACCGCAGCAGCGAGCAGCAGCGTTCCTGCCATGCGGTCCCACGCGTGCAGCACCACGCCAAGAATGAGGTTCACCACCAGCAGGATCGTGGCCGCGCGCGGCAGTTCGAGAATGGCATCGCGCCCCGTCACCGTCACGACGCTCGATTGCGTGCTCGGTGGCCAGTTCAGCGTCAGCGCCTGCGGCAACGAGCCGTAGCGAATCGCGACGTGAATCCACACGATCGCAAGGCCGACGATCGCGGCAGCGACGAGCACAGTCGCGAGCTTGTCGGCGATCAGCGTCTGCAGCAGTCGCCCCGATCGCTCGACACGGTGCCCCACCGGCGCGGTCGCGCCCAGGTCCTGCCGCACCTGCACCTCCTGCGCAAACGCGGAGGGATCCTCGACGCTGATCGCGTAGTTGCGCTCGCTCGTCATCACGTAGAGCACGTGATCAGCCGTCTGATGCGTCGAGTAGAACAGCACGTCGCCGATGCGCTCGACCTCGGCGCTGCCGACGTGGTGCCCCCACCACGAGACGCCGTGCACCCGCGGCACACCCACCGCGGAACCCGGCACGAGCCGCTCGATGCTGTGCAGCGGCACGACCTGTCGAATCGGCCCCCACGCAATCACCAGCCCGTTGCGGTCGAGCGCGTACGACATCGTTGCGAGCGAGTAGCTCCAGAACACGAACAGCACCGCCAGTGCGGTCGCCGCCACCGCCGCGGCGTACGAGGCGAACGCGAGCGCCACGTTGTGCGTCCCGGATCCGGCGCTGAACAGCAGGAATGCCACGCCTCCCGCCCACAGCGAGAGCACGGTCCCGACGATCAGTCCAAGCACGCGGGGCGGCTGGTAGTACACGTGATCCCCTCGAAGACGCGAGGTATGCGGAGGGAGTGCCGC
>JBAXNX010000158.1:0-4051 GCA_037133575.1 Chloroflexota bacterium | reverse complement strand
ACGCCGTCTCGCACGCGCGGCACTGCAGGCACAGGTCGAGGTGACCGAGCAGTGTGTCCGTCGGCGCGACCTTGCCGTCGAGCACGCCGCGGATCAGGTGCAGGCGGCCTCGAGGCGACTCGAGCTCCTGTCCGGTCGCGATGTACGTCGGGCAGGTCGGCAGGCAGAAGCCGCAGTGGATGCAGTTCTGCAGGTCGGTCAGCGCCGGTGTGTCCTCGCCGACGAAGCCCGGGCCGCGGAAGGAGATCGGGCCGCTGTAGCCGGTGGTCATACGTCCTCCTGCCAGCGGCCGCGGTTGAGCGTGCCACTCGGGTCGAATTGGTGCTTGAGTGCTGTGACGAGCGTGCGCTCCGGCGTGTCGAACGGGTCGACCTCGGCACGCAGTGTTGCTGGTGCGGACTCGATCTCGAGGAAGCCGCCGCGCTCGCGTGCGTAGGCGCGCAGCGCGCGCACGGACTCGGCGATGGTGTTCGCCTCGGGCATCACAACGAGCACGCTGCCGGCGGCGAGGTGCCCCCACGCGACGTAGCCACGCTCGGTGGCGAACTGCGTGGCGGCGGCGACCTGTGACGAGGGCACGCCGAGCCGCAGCACGGTCAGCGCCGAGGTGCCGGCGAGCGCGCGCAGCGTGACGAACGAGCCGGGACGGACCTCGCCCGCGTGTGGGGCGCGTGTCGTGGCGCCTTCGCGGTGGATCGCGTCCTCGCAGCGCGCGAGCACGGCGTCGCCGCCCATGCATTCGAGTAGCACCTGCACGCGCGCCGGCAGCCCGGCGACCTCGGCGGCTCCAGGCGCGAGGATCGAGAGCGCGCGCAGTGGCAGCGCCAGGTCCCACAGGTGGTAGGCGACCTCGGCGGCGGACTCGAACGACTCGCATTCGATGGCGAGCGTGCGCGTGCTCACGGGCAGCGGCTGCAGCTTGAAGGTCGCCTCGACGATCACGCCGAATGCACCGAGCGCGCCGGTGTGCATGCGATGCAGGTCGTAGCCGCTGACGTTCTTCACGACGCGACCACCCGAGTGCGTCACGGTGCCGTCCGGCTGGATCGAGGTGATGCCGAGCACGAGGTCGCGCTGCCCCGGCACGTGATGACGCCACGCACCCGGCCGCGCCGTCGCGAGCAGGCCACCGATCGTGACGTTGTCGCTGGGCGGCGGGTCGGCGGGCAGGTACTGGCCGTTCGTCGCGAGCGTCTGCTGGAAGGTGGCGAGCGTCATGCCCGCCTCGATGGTGGCGGTGAGGTCGTTCGGCTCGTACTCGACGATGCGCGCGAGGCCAGTCGTGTCGAGCGCCACGTCGTAGCGCGCGAGCGGACGCCCCAGTGCGGTCGCCGTGCGCGCACCGAGCGGTACGAGCACGAGCCCGGCGCTGTTGGCCGCCGCGACGATGCGTACGGCCTCGTCGCGGGTGTCAGGGCGCAGGGCGATCGAGGGCGCGACGCCATCGATCGCGTAGTCCTCGACGTTGCGCGTGCGGTCGCCCGGCAGCAGCGAGCGCAGGGCTTCGACGTTGGTAGTCGTGGTCATACGTACACGCCCGGCGTCGCGAGGTGCTGACGGATCTCCGCCTCGTGGCCGGCGCCGCAGCCGTGGCTGTTGGGCAGGATCTTGCACGGGTTGAAGAGGTCGCCGGTGCCCCACGCGTTGCGGACGCGCTGCTGCGCCTCCAGGTCGGCGGCGCTGAAGATCCACTCCATGTACGAGCGCTTTTCGATGCCGATGCCGTGCTCGCCGGTGATCGAGCCGCCAGAGTCCACGCACAGCCGCATGATCTGGCCGCCGAGGTCGAGCACCTTCTGTGTTGCACCGGGGACGAGCTCGTCGAACATGATGTTGGGGTGTAGGTTGCCGTCGCCGGCGTGGAAGATGTTGGCGCAGCGGAAGCCCGCCTCGGCAGACAGGCGCATCACCTCGGCCATCACCTTCGGCAGCTGGGTGCGCGGGACGACACCATCGAGGATGTAGAAGTTCGGCGAGATCGCGCCGATCGCGCCGATGCCGCCTTTGCGGCCTTCCCAGAGGCGCGCGCGCTCTTCCTCGGACTCCGCGGTGCGCACCTCGCGGGCGCCCATCTCGCGGCAGGCGGTCACGACGTACTGCGCGTCGGCCTCGACGGACTCGCGCAGGCCTTCGACCTCGATCAACAGCACCGCGCCCGCATCGAGCGGGTAGCCGACGTGCAGGCGCGGCTCAACGGCGCGGATGATCTCCTGGTCGAGCATCTCGAGTGCGACCGGGATCACGCCGCCGCTGATGATCGCGGAGACCGCCTCCGAGGCGACCTCGATGGATTCGAAGATGGCGAGCATCGTGCGCACGGCCTCGGGCGCGCGCTGCAGGCGCACGGTGATGCTGGTGACGATGCCGAGCGTGCCCTCGGAGCCGACGAACACGCCGCGCAGGTCAACGCCCGGCGCATCCGGCACGCGGCTACCGAGGAAGGTCACGCGGCCATCCGGCAGCACGATCTCGATGCCCAGTACGTGGTTGACCGTGCTGCCGTGCGCCAGCGTGTGCGGGCCACCCGAGTTGGTCGCGATGTTCCCGCCGATGGTGCAGATGCGCTGCGAGGAGGGGTCCGGCGCGTAGAGCAGCCCATGCTTCGCGCACGCGTCTTGCAGATGGAGGTTGATCACGCCCGGCTGGAGCACCGCGACGCGGTCGCGCGGGTCGATCTCGACGATGCGGTTCATGCGAGTGAGCACGATCACGACGCCACCCATGATCGGCACTGCGCCGCCGGCGAGCCCGGTCCCGGAGCCTCGAGGCACGATCGGCACGCCGAAGGCGTTCGCGATCACGACAGCCGCGGCGACCTGCTCGGTCGTGGCGGGGAAGACCACCGCGTCGGGGCGGCGGCGGTCGATGGTGGCGTCGTACTCGTAGCCGATCAGGTCCTCGGGCCGCCAAAGCACGTTGCGCTCGCCCACCGCCGCCATCAGGTCAGTGACCAGCGCGGTCTGGGGCGCGGTCGACTCGACGGTCGAGGTGCTACGGCGGAAGGGGTTGCGCATCGGTCGCCACCTGTCGGCAAGGCGCTCTCGCGGCTGGGCCCCCTGTGGATGGCGCCCCCTGCGGATGGCGCAGTGTAGCATCGTGGGATGGCCCCAACCGAACGCCTGCGCGATGACTCCAACGACGGCAACGTGCGCGCGCCGATCGACCTCGACGCCGTGCGCGAGGGGCTCGAGGCAGCCGTGCGCGAGGCGGGCGAGGCCATCCTTGAGGTAGCAAAGCAGCCGAGCCTGCACGTGCGCCACAAGGGCTGGGAAGGCCCGGTGACCGCCGCCGACTACGCGAGCGACGATGTGCTGCATCGCATGCTGATGCCGCTCATCCCCGGCGCCCACTGGCTCTCCGAGGAGTCCGAGCAGGACACGCCGCTGGTGCGCGGCGAGCCGACCTGGGTGGTCGACCCGCTGGACGGCACGCGCGAGTTCGTGCGCGGCTTGCCGGAGTTCGGCGTGACCGTCGGCCTCTTCATCGACGACCGGCTGGTGCTCGGCGCCGCCGGGCTGCCGACGGAGGACGTCGTGCTGTCGGGCCTGCTCGATGGTGAGCGCCGAGAGGCGCGCCGCAACGGCGAGCCGATGACCACGCTCGCGAGCGACCGCGAGGTCCACCGCGTCGTGGTCTCCCGCAACGACTACGAGCGGAACAAGATCCATCTGCAGCTGCCGTGGGACGTGTACCCGTGCGGCAGCGCCGTAGTGAAGCTCGCGCACGCCGCTGATGGCAGCGCCGACGTCTACTTCTCGACGGGGCCGCGCTCGGTGTGGGACGTTGCCGGCGGCACGGCCGTCCTCGAGGCTGCCGGCGGCACGCTGATGCTGTTCAACGGCACCTCGCTCACCCTCTCGCCGATGCGCGTGCACGTCCCGCCGTACGCCGCGGGCGCTCCGAGCGCGTGCCGCGCGCTGCTGCGTCGGCTAGGCGCTGCGGTGTAGCCGTGGTCGACGACCTCGTTGCACGCGCGCTGGACACGAACCAGGACAACCTCGCCCTCGCCCTCGCCCTCGCCCTCGCCCTCGCCCTCGCCCTCGCCCTCGCC
>JBAXNX010000157.1:0-4110 GCA_037133575.1 Chloroflexota bacterium | reverse complement strand
TCATGCTGCGCAATCACGGACCGCGACGGAAGAACTACGCGGCGTTCATGGCGGGCAACGAGTTCACGCAGGCGCGGTGGGTGCGACTGTGCACGCCTCGAGAGATCGAGGCATTCGTCGATACGCTCCAGGTCGAGCGCGAACGCACGGTGGCGCGATGAACATCCCTGCTTCAGACACCGCACAGCGCACGGAGCACGCACCGCGACGGATCGTCGTGCTCGGCGACTCATGCTCGGGAAAGAGCACGCTGGCCGAGCGGCTCGCGCGACATCTCGACGCGCCATATGTGGAACTCGATGCGGTGCATTGGCAGCCAAACTGGACGTCATTGCCGGACGACCAGTTTCGAGCGCACCTCGACGCCATCGCGGAGGGTGAGCGGTGGGTGGTCGCGGGCAACTACCGGCGGATCGCCGAACCGACGCTCTGGCCGCACGCGGACCTGATCGTTTGGCTGGATCTGCCGCTGACGCTGGTGCTGCCGCGCATGGTGCGACGCACCTGGCGCCGCTGGCGCACCCACGAGCTGCTGTGGGGCACGAACTACGAGGATCCGTGGCAACACTTCCGACTGTGGGAGACGAAGAAGAACCTGTTCTCGTACAGGGTAACGACAAGTCGCGCTCGACGGGCCGAGTTTGCCGCGTTGATGGATGCGACGCAGCGCGACGGCAGACGGTTCGTGCGACTGTGCTCGCCTCGCGAGATCGAGGCATTCGCGAGTGCATTCGAGGCGTCCGTCGAGGCGAGCTCGAACTAAGGTGCAGCGCATCTGCGTAATTGGGCCGCCGGGCTGTGGGAAGACGACGCTCGCGCAGGAGCTGACGCGGCGGCTGGGGATTCGCTACCTCGACTTCGATGCGACGGTGCTGCTACCGCACTGGGAGCGCGTACCTCGAGAGCAACGGATGGCGGTGTTCGAGCCGCTGACGCGCGACGGCGATTGGGTGACCGATGGGCACCTGCGCTCGGGGCGCGACTGGGAGCAACTGATCCTGGCGCGGGCGGACACGGTGATCTGGCTCGACCTGCCGCGCTGGCAAACGGTGGTGTCAGTGACGCTCCGCACGCTGTGGAACACGGTGACGCAGCGGCCGGCGTTCGGTGGGAACGTCGAGACGTTCTCGATGCTGTGGTCGCCGGAGCACAGCATTGTGCTGGGCTGGACGATGCACGAGCCATTGCGCCGCGAGTACATCGGACTGTTCTCGGATCCCGCGAATCGTGGGAAGACGCTGCTGCGGTTCACCTCGAGGGGCGCGTTGCGGTGGTGGCTGCGGGAATTGTGACAAGTTCCGTATGCCGCGACACGAGAACATGACCCCGCGCTGATCTCCGGTCGGTTAGATTCCTCCGCAAGTTGGGGGAACCGACATGCGATTCCAGCTCTTTCGGCAGCGATCAGGTGTGCGAGACGGACACGGCACGCCCGCTGAGCAGCGCACACCGCGCGTGCTGACGGTGCTCGATGACGGCTCGATCGAGGCCGCGGCCCGGCTCGCGGGATTCGTGGTTGGTGCGGCGCTCGATGCGGTCGGTGCCGCTCGGTTGCTGCGGATGCAGGCGGCAGATGTGCTCGTGCTGTGTGTGGACGGCGCCAACCAGGAGCAGATGGCGGCGCTGGTCGACTGCGCCCGGCGCGATCATCCGGCGATGCGGGTGTGGGTGCAGACGAACAACGCAGCGTTCGGCGCGCATCTCATGCTGCTGGGCGCTGAGCGTCATTGCAGCTCAAGTGAGTCGCTCGGGCCGCTGTTCGATGCGGCGATGCAGGCATTCCTCGAACGCGGTGTGCTGGAGCGGACGCGGCCAGCAGCCTAGCGAGCGGCTAGAGGCTCGGGCGGCCGTTCTCTTCGATCTCGCGGTCGCGTTCCTCGCGACGGAGGGCTTCGCCGGAGCAGCCGAGGGCGCGCAGTTGGCGATCGAACATGTCGCGGGTGTGGATCGCCTCGAGGACCTGGTTGCGGGTGAAGGCGCCGGTCATGTCCTGGACGACGGCGTGGTAACGACGCCACTCGGCGTAGAGCGCCCAGCATTCGTCGGCATGCTCGTGGCCCTCGGCGAACTGCGGGTCGAGGGGGCGCTGCTGCGTCATGACCTCAGACTCGCGTGGGGTCGTCGATCTGCTCGATGCGGCGGACGTGGCGGCCACCCTCGAACGCCGTGTCGAGGTAGGTCGCAAGGATCGCGGACAGGTCTGCCACGTTGACGAGGCGCTCGCCGATCGACATGACGTTGGCGTCGTTGTGCAGGCGTGCGAAGCGCGCGGACTCGACGTTCCAGACGACGGCGGCGCGCACGCCCTTGAGGCGATTGGCGACCATCGCCTCGCCGTTGCCGGAGCCGCCGAAGATGATGCCGCGCTCGCAGTCACCACTCGCAACGGCCTGGCAGGCCGGGCGGATGAAGAGCGGGTAGTCGACCGACTCCTCCGAGTCGGTGCCGAAGTCGACGACATCGTGACCGAGCGCGCGCAGGCGCTCCGCGATCAGCTGCTTGTAGCGGTAGCCCGCGTGGTCAGAGCCCAAGGCGATCCGCATCGTGATCCTTACTGAACTGCTCGCTACTTTGCAGCGTGCAACAGCGCGGCGCCGACGACTTTGAGCTCGAGGATGGGCTTCACACCCTCGAAGATCGGGAGCACGAGCGCGTCCACGACGTAACGGGAGATCGGGTCTTCCTCGGAGTAGCCCCAGCCGCCGTGCAACTGTTGCGCCGACTGCGTGACCGCGACGGCGACATCGCACGAGAGCAGCTTCGCCATGGGCGCCTCGTAGCCGCGGCTGTTGAAGTCTCGAGCCGCTGCATAGGTGAGCTGACGCGCCGCCGAGATGCGCGCGGACATCTCGCCGATGCGGTGCTGCGTGAGCTGGTACTCGGAGAGCGAGAGCCCGAACTGCTTGCGCTGCACGACGTACTGACAGGCCTTCTCAAGCGCGGCCTGCGCGACGCCAGTGGCGCGGCCACCGGTCTGGAGACGGCCAGCAGCGAAGCCACCCATCTGCAGGAAGAAGCCGTTGTTCACGCCACCTTCGCCGCCGACGAGGTTCTCCTCGGGCACGAAGTAGTTGTCGATGGCGAGCGTGAAGCTGTGCATGCCTCGGTAGCCGGGGGTGGGGTTGGCGGTGCCGGCGATCACGCCGCCCTCGGGCTGCTCGTGCCGCCACTCGTGGCCGTAGTACGGGTCCTTGGGGACGATGAGCAGCGAGAGACCACGGTTGCCCTTGCTCGGGTCAGGGTCGGTACGCACGAGCATGGCAAGGACGTTGGCTCGGCCGGCGAAGGTACACCAGGCCTTGGCGCCGTTGATGACCCAGCCCTGCTTGCCGTTGACCTCGACACGCTCGGCACGAGTCTGGACGGCGCCGCTGTCGGAGCCGGTGTCCGGCTCGGTGACAGAGACGGCGACGATGACCTCGCCGCTCGCGAGCTTGGGCAGCCATTCCTGCTTCTGCTCCTCGGTGCCACCAGCCAGCAGCGCCTTCGAGAGGATCTCGGGGCGCGTGGCGAGCGAGCCGGCCGCAGCGAGCGAGGCCTGGGAGAGCTCCTCGGTGATGATGATCATGGGCAGGTCGCCCATGCCGGTCCCGCCGTACTCCTCCGGGATCGAGGAGCCGAAGAAGCCCATCTCCGAGAACTTTGAGATCAGGTCTTCGGGGACGAGGAGGTCCTGGCGGTGGATGTCCTGTGCGATCGGGACGACCTCGTTCTTGGCGAAGTCACGGGCGAGGGCGCGGGTGAGCGTGGCTATCTCGTCCTCGAGCTCCACGTTGTTCACGCCGGCAGTGGCGATGCGGGCCTGGCCGAGCTCGCGGATGCGCTGCTCGCTGAGGCCGCTGCGAATGGCAGTGCGCACCTCGAAGGTCTCGAGTTTGGCGGCGACGTCATCGACGCCAAAGTCGTCGTAGTAGGCGTTGAGCGCGGTGCTCAGCGCCTGCGTCGCCTCAGCGGCGTAGATGAAGGCCTCGGACGAGAGGAGCGCGTCGGGCTTCCCGGCAGCAGCGAGGCGCTCGCCGGTGGCAGTGAGCTCGTGGGCAGCTCGGACCTGGGTGGCGAGGTAGGTGACGCGCTCGGTGTGCACCTGGTGCTCATCGATCTTCGCGCCGC
>JBAXNX010000156.1:0-4130 GCA_037133575.1 Chloroflexota bacterium | reverse complement strand
CAGCCCTCGGGGGCGAGGTTGCCCTTGAGGATGACGAGACCGCCGGTCGGCTTGAGCGCGTCCTCAGCGGAGAGGATGACCATCTGGCCGGGCTGCTCGACGGCGTCGGCAGCTTCCTCGGCAATGGTGCGACCGGTGACGGTCATCACGTCGCCATGCAGCTTGCCGGCCGCGAGCAGCTTCTGCGCGAGCAGCGGCGTGCCGCCGGCGCGGTCCCAGTCGAGAGCGACATAGCGACCGCCAGGGCGGAGGTCGCCGATGAGCGGGGTCGCCTCGCTGATCGTGTCGAAGTCGTCGATGTCGAGCTCGATGCCGGCCTCGCGGGCGAGCGCGAGCAGGTGCAGCACGACGTTGGTCGAGCCACCGGTGGAGGCGGCGCAGATGATGCCGTTCTCGAACGCCTTGCGCGTGAGCAGGGTGCGGGGCAGCACGCCCTGGTTCAGCAGGTCCATGACCAGGCGCCCGGTGCGCTCGCCGACGCTCTCCTTGCGCGAGTCGGTTGCGCCGACGGTGGCGGTGCCCATTGCGGAGATGCCCATGAACTCGAGGACCGTCGCCATGGTGTTGGCGGTGTACTGCGCGCCGCAGGCGCCGGCGCCGGGGCAGGCGGCCGCCTCGAGCGCTGCGAGGCGCTCGTCACTCATCTTGCCGGCGGCGTGCTGGCCGACGCCTTCGAAGACATCCTGCACGGTGACGTCGTGGCTTTCCCACGTGCCGGGGTTGATCGAGCCCGAGTAGAGTACGAGGCCGGGGAGGTTGAGGCGGGCGAGCGCCATGGCGCCGCCGGGGATGGTCTTGTCGCAACCGACGATGATCACGCAGGCGTCGAAGGAGTAGCCGATGCCGCACAGCTCGATCGAGTCGGCGATCACCTCGCGACTGATGAGCGAGGCCTTCATGCCCTCGGTACCCATCGAGATGCCATCGGAGATGGAGACGGTGTTGACCTCCATCGGCGTGCCGCCCGCGGCGCGGATGCCGGCCATGACCTGCTGCGCCAGCATGCGCTGGCCCAGGTTGCAGGGCATGGTGCCGATCCACTCGTGGGCGACCATCACGAGGGGCTTCTTCAGGTCTTCAGCGCCGAAGCCGGCAGCCTGGAAGTAAGAGCGCGCGGGCGCTCGACCGGGTCCATCGACAAGCGTGCGGCTGCGGTGGCGAGGGTCGAAGGCCATGGGGGTGCTCCAAACACTGCAACGTTGGCAAACGGACAGAACGACGCCGATGGTACGCGTTCCACGGAGGAGGAGGCACGGGGCGTGCTCGATGGGGAGCGACGCCTATAATCCGCCGACGAAACTAGGAGGCACGGGTGTACCGGAAGATTCTGCTCACGAATGACGGCTCCGAGGTCGCTGATCTGGCGATCGACCATGCGGCGACTGTCGCGAAGGGGGCGAATACCCCGGTCACAGTCGTGCAGGCCATCGACTCCGTCGGTCAGATGATGAGCCGCATGACCCCGATGATTGAGCCGATGCCAGCCGGCGATGTCACCGTCGAGATCGCCGAGGAGGCCGTGAATGGCCAGCGCGAGGCTGCGCAGCAAAACCTCGCCCGCGTGAAGGGGATGCTGGCTGCGCAGGGCATTTCCAATGTCAGCACCATCATCGTTGAGGGTGGGGCTGGCGACGCGGTGCTCGAGGTGGCTGCGGCCGAGGGCGCGGACCTGATCGTGATGGCGACGCACGGCCGCAGTGGGCTCGGGCGCGCGATCATGGGGTCGGTCGCCGACCACGTGGTGCACAACTCGAAGAACGAGGCTGTGCTGCTGGTCCGCCCGCCGACGAAGTAGCTCGAGCGTCTTGATTCTCGCCCGGCGCTCAGCGCCTGGCACTGATGACGAAGCCCCGCGTGAGCGGGGCTTCGTGCTGTCTGGAGGTTGGCGCCAGCTACTGGTTGCGGATGTCGTCCTCGGGGCCGGGGATGGGTAGGAGCAGCGAGTGGCCGTCGGAGCCGGGGCAGAAGTGCTGGCCGTCGTCCTCCATCGGCCTCGCGCACAGCGGGCACTTCGGGCGCCCCGCGGAGACGACGTCGACGATCGAACGGACGAGGCCGAGCGCACCGGCTCGGCTCATCTCCATGCGGAAGGTCGGGGTGTCGCCGCGGTCGAAGCCCTCCTGGTCGTCGGCGAGGAGCACGACATGCGTGTCCTGAAAGTCGATGCCGAGGCGGACGAGCTGCATATCGATGTCGGGGTGGAGCGTGAACTCGCCCATCGCGGTCGCGCGAGGGATGGGGACGCCGCGGCCGGGCGCGCGGTCAGCGAGGAGCTGGGAGATGCCTCGACCGAGGGCGGCGAGCTGCTCTTTCTCGAGCCAGAGACTGGCGTAGTTCGAGCCAGAGCGGGCACGCACGCGGAAGGTGCGCCCGCCGGGCTCTCCGATCGCCTCGGCGTCGACGGCGTCCACCATGCCGAAATCGATCACACGCGCGTCCTCTCGAGGTAGGCGGGAGCCTAGGCACCGCCTCCATGTGGGTCAATCGTACCGCTCGCCGCCGGGTATGCTGTGGCCGCGCCGCGGGGCTGCGGCGCACACGGGCTTGGGGGGCACGATGGCGAGCAAGCTGGCCGGGGCTATCGCGGACATGTGGCGCGACGTCGACCGCTGCTTTGCGGATCTCAGCGAGGCCGACGCGACGACTCAGCACGGTGGCGGCTCATCGTTCGCGTGGACACTGCTGCACATCGCGGGGTTCGAGGACGGCAACCTCAACGTCCGCACTCGTGGCAAGGAACGGCACTCGGTGCTGCTCGACCAGTTCAACCGCTTCCGGGAGACGCCCGGTGCGTCGGACAAGTGGGACGAGATTCAGCGCGGCGTCGCGGACATGCGCGCCGACGTGCAGGCCTGGCTCGATGGCTTCAGCGACGAGGAGCTTGCGGCGATGATGGCGCCGGCGACGGCGCGTCAGCCTGAGGTGCCGCTGGTCTCGATCTTGTGGCGCGACATCGCGCACGCCTACTATCACGTCGGCGAGGTTGCCGCGAAGCGCGACCAGATGGGTCAGCGCACCGGTGACTATCCCAGTGCATGGGAACACTCGGTCTAGCGAGTCGCACGGCGGGAGTGGCCTGATGGCCAACATCCTCGTAGTCGAAGACGATCCGGCGATCCTCGAGACCGTGGCGTACAACCTGCGTCGCGAGGGCCACACGGTGACGACCGCGAGCGACGGTGTGTCGGGCCTGCGCGCGGCGCGCGAGGACGGTCTCGATCTGATCGTGCTCGACCTGATGCTGCCGCGGATGTCGGGCATGGACATCTCGCGCATCGTGCGTGCCGAGCGCTCGGTGCCGATCATCATGCTCACGGCGCGCGACGAGGAGACCGACAAGATCGTCGGGCTTGAGGCGGGCGCGGACGACTACGTCACGAAGCCGTTCTCGATGCGCGAGCTGATTGCACGTGTCAGTGCGCAGCTGCGCCGCGACCGGATCTCGCGCGAGGCGGCCGAGATCGCGCAGGAGGCTGGCCCGGAGTTGCAGGCCGGTGGGATCGTGCTCGACACCGTCGCGCATGAGGTGCGCCTCGATGGTCACGCGCTGGCGCTGCGGCCGAAGGAGTTCGACCTGCTGGAGTTCCTGATGCGTCATCCGGGGCAGGCGCTGACGCGCGAGCAGATCCTCGAGACGGTGTGGGGGTACTCGTACGCTGGCGAGACGCGGACGGTGGACGTCCACATTCGCTGGCTGCGCGAGAAGCTAGAGAGTGAGCCCGCGCACCCGCAGCACATCACCACGGTCCGAGGGCTCGGGTACAAGTTCGTCCTGTGAACTTCAGCGTGACCACCGTCGTGCGCGGGCTGATCGCGGCATTCATCCTGGCGGTGGTGGTGCTGTGGCTGCCCGACCCGCTCGCTGCGGTCTTCGTGGGTATTGCCACGGTGGCGCTGGTGCTCGTCTCGGGCAGCTTCGATGCAGGGGACCTTGCCTTCGATGACAACCCCGTCGAGGTGAGCGAAGTCGACCTCGGGCGCATGATCGCGCCCCTGGCCGAGGGCGTGCTGCTGCTCGATGCACGGCATGCCGTCGTGGCGGCGAATGCGGCTGCGGGGCGCATCGTGGACCGCTCGACGGAGACGATGATTGGCTCGTCGCTGATCGTGGCGCTGCGTGACCACGAGCT
>JBAXNX010000155.1:0-4154 GCA_037133575.1 Chloroflexota bacterium | reverse complement strand
TTGATGCCGACGATGTTCGGCACATCGTTGGCGAGCCGCAGCGTCGTCTCCGCCGTCATGTTCAGCGAGGTGCGACCGGGGATGTTGTAGAGAATGCACGGCAGCGGCGTCGACTCGGCCAGCACGCGGAAGTGGCGGTACAAGCCCTCCTGCGGCGGCTTGTTGTAGTACGGCACCGTGAACATCAGGCCGGTCATCCCAGCCGATGCACCCTCGCGCACCATCTCGAGCGACTCAGACGTCGAGTTCGTCGAGGCGCCGCCGATGATCGTCGCGTCCGGGCCAACCGCGCGGCGCACCGCGCGCCACACCTCGACCTGCTCCTCGATGCTCAGCGTCGGCGTCTCGCCCGTCGTGCCCGTGAGCACGAGGCCGTCCGACCCCGAGGCCAGCAGCATCTTCGCCAGCGCACCGCACTGCTCGTAGTCCACAGAGCCGTCCGCCGCGAACGGGGTCACCATCGCAGTCATCACACGACCGAAGTTCGCGTTCTTCGCCATCGAAGTCCTCCAGGAAGTGCGCCCCGAGCGTGTATCGGGTGGGGCGCTGCCGGCGCCGACAGGGTAACTCGTTTGCCGACGCCTGATGAGGCTAGTTCAACGAGCGGCGCCGTCGCGCCTCCACCCTGCGAAGCGAACCTCGTCAGGAGGGAGAGCGCCCACGGCGCCTAGATCTTCTGTCGGCGGATGAGCTCCTCGGCGATCTGGATGGCGTTGGTCGCCGCACCCTTGCGCAGGTTGTCCGTCACGCACCAGAACGCGATGCCATAGTCCGTCGACTCGTCCTTGCGCAGCCGCCCGACGAACGCACGGTCGTCCCCCGCCGTGTTCAGCGGCATCGGGTACACCGAGTTCGCCGGGTCATCCATGATCTCGAGGCCGGCCTGCGCTCGTAGCGCCTCGCGGATGTCATCCAGCGGCGCGTCCCGCTCGAACTCCACGTGCACCGCCTCGGCATGACCGAGGATCGTGGGCACGCGCGCGCAGGTCGCCGAGAATGGCAGCCCATCGATGTGCAGGATCTTGCGCGTCTCGTTGCGCATCTTCGCCTCTTCGGCGGTATAGCCGTCCTCGCCGAACACGTCGACCTGCGGCAGCACGTTCATTGCGATCTGGTGCGGATACACCGAGGGCGCCGGGATCGGCTCGCCACGCCCGAAGGCACCGAGCTGTGCCTTCAACTCCTCGACCGCCGCGGCGCCCGTGCCCGAGGTCGCCTGGTAGGTCGCGACCGTCACGCGGCGCAGCGGCGCGACCTGGCGCATCGCGTGCAGCGCCATCGCCAGCGGCGTCGTCGTGCAGTTGGGAATCGAGATGATCCCCTCGTGCCACTCGAGGTCGTCACCGTTCACCTCGGGGATCACGAGCGGCACGTTGGCCTGCATGCGAAACGCCGAGCCGTCGTCGATCATCACGGCGCCCATCTTCGTAATGATCGGCGCGTACTCGCGCGAAGCCGCCGAGGTCGCTGAGCAGAACACGAGGTCCGCGCCCTGCAGCGCCGCCTCGCTCGTCTCCTCGACAGTGATCTCCTGGTCCTTGTAGCGCAGCTTCTTGCCGGCGGAGCGCGACGTCGCGAGCAGCTTCAGGCTCGCGAACGGGAAGTTCCGCTCTGCGGCGACGCGCAAGAAGACGTCGCCAACGGCGCCGGTAGCGCCGATCACCGCGACATTCAGAGAGCTCTTGGCCATGGAGGTCGTCCCCTTGTGCTGGTCCCTGCTTATTCGAAGGCAGGGACCTTCGCAGCAGGGACGCGTGTTAGCGCTGCTTCTTCGTGGTCTCGCTAGTAGTCGTGAGGAAGTCGCTCATCGTCGGCACAGGATACACGAGCCGGCCTGACTGGCTAGTGGGCCATCCGCGAACGCGCGACCGCCAGCTCCTCGGCAGAGAACAGCTCCGCAAACTCGAGGGACACCGCACGCGCCTCGACCGACAGGTCGCTGCGCCCGGCCTCGGCGATCTCCGCCAGTGCCCCGAGCAGCGCCGGCTCCGCGAGCACGGCCCGTACCGCCTCGACCCCACCGCGCTCCTCGACCAGCGCGCGGAACCGCACCGGGTCATAGCGCACGTCGTCGCGCGCGAGGTCGCACAGTCGGATCAGCTGCGCCGTCAGCCGTGCTTCGAGGTCACCTCGAGTGGTCTCGGCCGGCGCCTGCAACGGCTCGAGGCCGATGCGCACACGCGCGATGTCCAGCTCGGCGGGCGTGAACAGCCGTCGGTACTGGTCCTGCGTGACAAGCCACTCGACGGAGAACGACATCGCGCCGCCGGCCCACAGCTCCTGGAATGCCTGCGACGGCGGACTCGCCAGTGTGTGTCGTGCGAGTGGCAGACCGTCGTCCGGCCCGAGCGCCGGCAGATTGCGCACGCTCAGAAACGGCACGAAGTTACGCGCGTTCGCGAACTGCTCCGCCAGTCGGGCGTTGAACCGCGCCGTCACCTCCTCGATGGAGAGCGGCGCGTTCCCAGTCATGCGAGACCCGAGCTCACGCGAGGTCGCGAGTCCAGCCACGGAGACGCACCCACCAGCCGAGCGCGGCCAGCACCGCCACCGCGAACACCGGCTGGATCGGCTGACCCGCCGGGTCGATCGCGTAGAGACCAGCTGCCAGTGGCCCGGTGATCAGTGAGAGGCCAGCGAGCTGCAGCCACGGCGCCAGACGCTCCTCGCTCCACACGGTGTTCAGCCGCACCCACAGCAGTGAGCCGAGCAGGAACGTCAGCAATGAGGCTGGGATGACAACAGGCAATGCGATCGCGAGCACGGGCGACTCCATGAGCTGAGCGATTGGGCGGGAGGAAGCGGCCCACTCATCGTCACACCGCCGCAATGCCAATGGAACCCTCAGCATGAAATTGTTACATAAGCGCCGAATCAGGACAGCCCGATGAGCGCGTCGAGGCCCTCCACCAGCTCGCTGCGCTCCATCACCGCGCGCGTCGCGAGTAGCACACCCGGCATATAGCACTCGCGGCCGACCGTGTCGTGGCGCAGCGACAGCGTCTGGCCCATCGCACCGAAGATCACTTCCTGAGAGGCGACATAGCCCGGCAGTCGCACCGAGTGCAGACCAACGCCGCCCTCCATCGCGCCCCGCGCCCCCTCGATATGTTCGAGGTCGGACGTGCGATAGCGAAAGTCCTCACCGCGCGCGGCTCGCATCAGCCGCGCGGTCGCAAGCGCGGTGCCGGACGGCGAGTCGACCTTGCGATCGTGGTGCAGCTCGATCACCTCGGCGGTGTCGAAGAACTTCGCCGCGACAGTCGCGAGGTGCATCAGCACCACCGCACCGAGCGCGAAGTTCGGCGCGAGCACGCCACCAAGCGCACTGGACGCGCACCCGTCACGCAGCTGCTGCAACAACGCGCCCTGGACGCCCGACGTCCCGATCACCGGACGCACGCCATTCGCGAACGCCGCCGTCAGCAGTCCAGGAAGGTATGCCGCGTTGGTGAAGTCGATCACCACATCCGGGTGCGTCGCAGCGAAGAGGTCGGCCGGCTCCGCATGCGTGCCGTACACCGTCCCGCTCGTCGACCGATGCTCCGAGGTGCCTCCACGTGGCGAGAGGATCCCGACGACCTGCATCTCCGGATCAGCCTCGACGGCTTCGACCACGGCGCGGCCCATGAGACCAATGCCAGACACAACGACTCGGATCATCTCGCGCTCCTTTGGTGCGTCGGGACACAACTACGCCCCGGTCACCCGGGGCGCAGTGTACGTACATCGTTCGAGGCTGATCGCCTCGGGCTCAGCGTCGCCTCATGACGAGACGACACTTGCTACTCACCCGCGCTCACAAGAAGCTGGGCGAACAGCGCCAATGGCGCCTACCAGCGGCGACCGCCTGCGGGGGGTCGAGGCGCCGACGGGCCGCTCGGCCGGTCATCGCCACCACCACCGCCACCCGACTCGGGCCGAGGTGCACGGTTGCCACCGTATCCACCACCGGAGCCGAAGCCACCGCCACCACCCTGGCCGCCGCCATTGCCACCCTGGCCACCACCGCGGTTGCCGCCGCCGAAGCCGCCGCCACCACCGTGGCCAGCCTGGCCGCCTCCACGGTTCCCACCGCCGAAGCCTCCACCGCCGCCGCCGGGGCCAGGACCACGCTGGCCGCCGCCGCCGCCGCCACCACCGCGGTTGCCACC
>JBAXNX010000154.1:0-4165 GCA_037133575.1 Chloroflexota bacterium | reverse complement strand
ATGCCGATCTCGCGCGTCCGCTCCGTCACCGACACCAGCATCGTGTTCATGATCCCGATGCCGCCGACGACCAGCGATATCCCCGCGATGCTGCCGAGCAGGAACGACTGCGTCCGCGCGACACTACTCGCGGCATCCAGCGCGTCCTGCTGGCTCTGCACCTGGAAGTCGTCCTCCGTCACCTTATGACGGTCACGCAGCACGACACCGATGCTCTGAGTGGCAAGCGTCATCTGGTCCGGGCTCGTGGCCCCCACGATGATCGAGCTCACGAACGTTCCCGTCGCCCCGCGTGTACGCACCAGCGTCTTCGACATCGTCGTGATCGGCAGCAGCACGCGGTCATCGAGGTTGCCGAGCGCCGTCCCGCCACGTGGCGCCATCACCCCGACGATCGTGAATGACGTCCCGGCGCGCCCCAGGCTGATGCGTACCTGCTGCCCGATCGGAGTGCTCGTGTCGCCGAACAGGTTCTGCGCCACGTTCGAGCCCAGCACGACCACGGTCGACGAGGACTTCACCTGCTCATCCGTGAAGAAGTCACCACTGGCGAGCGGCGTCTGCCGCACGGTCGCGTATTGATCATCCGTCCCCACTGCGGTGGTAGCGAAGTTGGAGCCGCCCGGCACGACCACCTGCACCGGAATGGTCTGCTCGACCGTCACGGCAGCAACGCCGTCGACGGCGCCCGGAACGGCGAGCGCCTGCGCGTCCTCGTAGGTCAGCGTCGGCCGCGAGCCTGCCGCCTGCCGCACACCGCCTGTCGAACCTGAAGAGGGCGCACCCGCCCTGATCGTCAGCACGTTCGTGCCGAGTGACTGGATGTTCTTGGCGACGTCGTCCTGGCTGCCACGACCGACGGCGAGCAGCGTGATCACGGCGCCGACGCCGATGATCAGGCCGAGCATCGCCAGCATCGTCCGCAGTAGGTGCGCCGTGAGCGAGTCGTAGGCGACACGCAGGCTATCGAGCAGAGACATCAGGCGCTCCCCTGCAATGCCGCTGCACCCGCAGCTGTCGAGTCCGACTCAACGGCCTGCGCCGTCACGATCACCTCGAGGTGACGCGCAACATGCCGATCCTGCACCGGCTCGTCCGCGATCACCTTGCCATCGCCCATCGAGATGATCCGCTTCGCGCACCGCGCGACCTCAGCCTCGTGGGTCACGATCATGATCGTCACACCCGAGTTGTTGAGGTCCTGCAGCAGCGCGAGGATCTCCTCCGTGACGCGGCTATCGAGGTTGCCCGTCGGCTCGTCGGCAAACAGCACGCTCGGATTCGTCACCAGCGCACGAGCAATCGCCACGCGCTGCTGCTGACCACCGGACATCTCCGTCGGTCGATGCCACAGCCGCTGCCCCAGCCCGACCCGTTCGAGTGCTGCAATCGCGCGCTCTTGGCGATGCTCACCACGCTGATAGATCAACGGCATCATCACCTGCTCGACGGATCGCATCCGCGGCAACAGGTTGTAGGACTGGAACACAAACCCGAGCTTCTCGCTGCGCAGCACCGATAGCTGGTCGTCCGACAGCGAGGCTACGTCCACCCCGGCGAGCTCGTACGTGCCGCTCGTCGGTCGATCGAGACAACCGAGGATGTTCATCAGCGTTGACTTGCCCGACCCCGAGGCGCCGACAATCGCGACGAACTCGCCCGCCTCGACATCAAGCGACACACCATCGAGGGCGTGCACGACCTCATCACCGATCGAGTACGACTTCGTGAGGTCGTTGACCCGGACAACCAGGCGATCGTCGTTCATCTCGCGCCTCGATCGTCGCTTATCGTCCGGCCGGCCCACCCTGGATGGCGAACCCGCCGCCCGGAACAGCAAAGCCACCAGTCGCACCGGCGCCGCCAGCTGCGGCAGTCGCCCCAGCCGAGGTCGTCGTAGTCGCGGCCGCAATCACGACGACCTCGCCGTCCTTCAGGCCCGTGAGCACTTCGCTGTACGTGCCGTCCGAGGCGCCCGTCGTGATCGTGCGCGTCTCCTGCTTCCCGTCAGCACCGAGCACCTGCACGACGGAGTTACGGCCCACCCGCTTCACCGCGCGAGCAGGCACCGCGACCACATTGTCGTGGCGTTGGATCTCGATCGCTGCGGTGCCGGCCATGCCGGATCGCAGGTCGATGTTGCCCTGCCCACCGCGCGCCGCCGCCTGCGTGACCGCGATCACGATCGCGTAGGACGGCACACCCTGCACCACGTCCGCGGCCGGAGCGATCGAGGCGACGCGACCGTTCGCCGTCGCGCCCTGGTACGCGTCGAAGGTCAGCGCCACCGTCTGCCCGAGCTTCAGCTTCGCGACGTCTGCCTCCTGCGCCGTGGCGTTGAGCTGCATCTGCGTCGGGTCGAGCAGGATGATCGCGCCGCTGCCGGACGGCTCACCCACGTTCATCGTGATCGCACCGACCACGCCATCAAATGGTGCGAGCAGGATCGCGCCGGCCTGGTCATTCTGCGACCGCTGCAACGAGATCTGCGCCTGCACCAGCGTCTGCTCCTGCAGCGCGATGTCGCTCGAGAGCGGCCCGCCCAGCAGTTGGTCGCGCTTCAGCCGCACCGAGTCGAGCCCGGCCTTCGCGTTCGCGAGCGTGTTCTGCGCCGCCTGCAGGTCATTGCCCGTCGGCCCCTGCACCAGCGCGTTCACCTTGGCCTGTGCCGCCTGTGCGGCAGATGCCGCAGCGTCACGAGTACGCACCGCCGAGGTCAGCACGTCAGCCGACGGCACACCAGCCGAACCGCTGATCGAGAGCACCGCGTTGTTCTGACGGGTGTTGAGCCCTGGCAGCTCGGCAAGCGACTGCATCAGTTGGAACGGCGCGCTCCCAAACGCGCTCGCGTCCCCGGAGAACGTGCTGTTGAACGAGGCCAGCACCTGTGGCAGGTCCGAGCCGATCGAGGGCGTCTTCGCGTCGATCGCCTGCACCAGCCCCGCGAGGTCGGTCGCGCCCTGCGCCGCCGTCAAGCACGCCTCGCCGTTTCCGACGAGTGAGCACCGCGCACGAATCGCGCTCTCGAGGGTACCAAGCGCGGACTTGTCGCCTGCTGCGAAACCGCGCGACTGCTGAACCTGGTCAAGGGTCGTCGCGATCGACGCCCGCGCGCTCGTCTGCTGCACGTTCATCTGATCGATGCTCGCCTGGAACGACTGCGACTGACTCGACGCGGTTGCCCGCGCCTGCAATGCATCGAGTGCGCTCTGCGCGGTCGTCAGTGTGTTCTGCGCCGTCAGTGCCGCCTGCGTGGCCGTAGCCAGGTCACCCGCCGAGGCGCCCGAGGTCAGCGTGCTGAGGTCGTTCTGCGCCTTCTGATACGTCGAGGTCGCCGCGATCACGCTCTGCTCGGATGCGGCCGCGTCAGGCGGCAACGCACCCGCGAGCAACGTCTGCATCTTCAGCTGCGCCACCGCGAGCGAGGACTGCGCGCTCTTCACTGCGAGGTCCAGCGACGTGGTGTCGAGGCGTGCCACTTCCTGGCCGGCCTTCAGCACATCACCGGTCTTCACCGAGATGCCCTTCACAACGCCGCTCACGCTGACGCCGGCGCCGCTCGCGGAGAACGAGAGCTTCGCCTGGCGCCCCGAGGCGGCCGTGCCGGGCAAGGAAACGCGCTCGACGATCGAGCGCTTCGCAATGCTCGCAGTTTGCAGTGGGACGGCCGGTGCGGCCGCGGGACGGACCCGCTCGTAGGCCTTCAGGCCGACGAAGCTCGTGGCCAGCAGGACAACGAGGCTGATGGCGGCGCGCTGCCAGCCAAACGTGGCTGCGGCACCTCGTACGCCCGCCCAGCTCGGCGCGGACGCAGCAATCTGGGTTCGGCTGAACGTGGGGACGCGCATCTACTGCTCCGTATCGATCGCCCCGCCGCTCTCAACCCCGAGATCGAATCTATCTCGACCACTTGCGGCCAAGTGTAAAGGCACTGTTACCAAAGGAGTACGAATGGTGTCTTTTGAGAACGCTAATGCGACCGCCGCTGTTGCAACCGGCGCACGAGACCCGCAAATGCCGCAGAGCGGCCCACACGCCGTCGCCCTACCATGTGCGGAGGCCCAAGAGCCCAGCGCCGGGGTGGCGAAATGGCAGCCGCAGCTGACTTAAAATCAGCAGCCGCAAGGCATGGGGGTTCGAGTCCCTCCCCCGGTACCAGCAACAC
>JBAXNX010000153.1:0-4238 GCA_037133575.1 Chloroflexota bacterium | reverse complement strand
CCACTCGACCGAGGCGAGTTGTGACACGACGAGCTGCGCCACGCGCTCGCCGTCCTTGACGACGTACGAGCCAACATCGGGCAGGCAGTAGAGCGTGACCATCAGCTCGCCGCGGTAGTCGGCGTCGATCGTGCCGAAGGTCGCCATCACTCCACGCGACGACAGGCCCGAGCGCGGCCGAATCTGCACGTCGGCGTTGGCTGGCGCAGCAATCGCGATGCCACACGGCACGCGCACCGGCATCGTGCCGACCTCGAGCGTGCCACCGTCGAGGCAGGCGTGGAGGTCGAAGCCGGAGGCACGTTCGGTCTGGCGTTGCGGCAGCACCGCGCCAGCTCGCAGCAGCGTGAACTCGATGCGCATTGGCTCAGCCATAGGAGTCCTCGGGTAAGCGAACGGCCCGCTTGCGGCGGGCCGTTCGTCGTGTGCCTGTGGGCGAGCTTAGGCCTCGGAGGCCTGCGCCGCGCGTGCCCGCTCGAGACCGCGCCCCTTCTTCGGGGTGAGGATCTCGATCGGGTAGATCTTCTTCTTCAGCATCTCGCGGGGCGGGTCGATGTAGATGGCCGACCAGCCGCAAGAGTTCTCGCAGAGACGGCAGCCCGTGCACTTGCGCGGGTCAACGGTCGCCATGCCATAGAAGTCGTGGTTGTTCGGCGAGTCCTGCAGCGACAGCGCGTCGAAGGGGCAGACGTTGATGCACAGCTCACAGCCGGAGCCGATGCAATTCTCCTCGACGATCTTCGCGACGGGAGCCTGCGCACGCGGGAAGGTGCGGCAAATGTCCCCAATGTCGTCGAGGATGGCCTCCGGCGGGCAGACGACGCCACAGGCGCCGCAGTCGATGCACAGCTCGGGGTCGATGATGTGCAGGCTGTCGCGCACGCCAGTGATGGCGTTCGTCGGGCAGCGCTTGGTGCACGCGGTGCACCCGATGCAGGTCTCTACGATCTTGTACGCCAAAGGTCGCACCTCTCGTGGTGGACGGTCGTCAACCCGACTCTAGCATCGCCCCAAACAGGCGGCAAACGCGCGGCACAGCCGCTTCTCGCCCATTGTATCGATCCTTGGTTCTGAGTTCGGCGCTTCGTTACGTCTCGAAATGCCCGTCGTTATGAGCCGGCCCGAGCGGGCATGACGAAGGCCCGCGTGCGCGGGCCTTCGTCGCATCAGCAGCCTCAGAACGAGGCGGCGAGGTTAGGCGCGGCGGGCGGCCACAACGCGGCCACCGACGACGACACCGAGGGTCAGGACCGCCAGCAGGGCGACCGCGACCATCGACGTGCCGGAGCTCGCGAGGCCGGCGTTACCGGTCTTCGGAGCGGTCGGCGCAGCAGTGCCCTGGGCAGCCGCACCAACGGAGACCTGGGCGCGGATCTCGCCGCCCGGGTTGGCCGAGGTGTGGACGTTCGCGTAGATCGTGCCGGCCTTGAGGGCCTTGGCGAACTCGGCGAACTGGCCTTGCAGCGGACCGGTCAGGTCAGCGGACTTCGAGGTGCCCGAAACGCTGAGCGTGTTGACCGGGCTACCGGTCGGAGCAGCGAACAGCGGGAGCACGATCGCGCCGTTGGTGCCGGCGCCGCCGACGTGCAGGTGCGCGGCGGTGCCGTTGGTGATCGTCGGGACCGAGAGGGTCCAGGTGATCGTGCCAGCAGCCTCGTCGAGCGTGGCCGTGAAGTTGCCGCTCGCCGTTGACGTGGTCGCGGGAACCTCGTTCGTGCCGCCCAGGACGGCAGTCAGCGGGGTGGTGGCGGCCTGCGCCGAGACGAATGCCGGCACCAGCGCCAGCATCACTACGAGGGCACTGGCAGCCAGCCAGCGCCGACGAATCGAGAATCGAGCCATTGAATCCTCCTCTATGAGCGTCGCCGGGTTCGGCGCGCCTGTGCTGACGGTACGCACCCCAGCAAGCGCCCGGATGCGTGAGGACTGAGGAGCGATGACGCTCGTATGCGCCGAGACCGACGACACGTCGGTCAGCGCAGCGTCAGCAGGCTGTAGAGGTTCGAGTAGTCGTCCGTCCACAGCACCGGCTCGCGGGCACCCTCGGGCCATGGGGCGAGGTTCTTCGCAACGTCGGGGCTGTCGAGGAAGGCGCGGTTGTTGGTGACAGCCACCCAGTAGGACTGCAGGCCCCCCGTCTCGGCGCCGGAGCCGGTGGTCCAGTGCGCTTCGTGGCCGCTGTCGGCAGCGAAACCGCGCACGACCGGGCTGAGGTCCACGAAGGCGTTCGAGATGTGGACGATCAGGATGCCCTCGGGGCGCAGGTGCTGCCAGTAGTCCTGCACAGACTCGCGTGTCAGCAGATGCACGGGGATCGCGTCGCTGGTGAAGGCGTCGAGCACCAGCACGTCGTACTGCTGCGAGCCGCCGTTCTTCAGCTGCTCCTCGAGCACGTTGCGGGCGTCGCCGTGGATCACGCGAACCGTGCCACCTCGAGCGCGTGCGTCCTTCATGTACGAGAACTGCGACTCGGCCACCTCGGTGACGAGCGGGTTGATCTCGTAGAAGGTCCAGTCGTCGCCCTTATGGACGTAGCTGCCGAGCATGCCCGCACCGAGGCCAATCACGCCGACCTTCAGCGGACGCGCCTTGCGCAGCGGGTTGTTGTCGAGCGAGAGGCCGACGGCCGTGAACGGGCCGTAGTAGCCGGTATGCCCGCTCCGCAGCGGCTCGTCCTGGTACTGGAAGCCGTGCAGGATGCGGCCGTGCTGCATGTCGTGACGCGCAGGCTGCCCCTTCGTGTCGTAGACGCGGACGATGCCGTAGAAGTTGCGGCGCAGCTCCAGCGCGTTGATGTAGAGCTTCTGCGCGTCCTGCTGGAGGTAGAAGCCAAACACGCCGATCAGCGCGATGCCACCGACAGCTGCGGCCGCGAGCACCATGGTCGGGCGCTGGTGACGCTCCTCGTACAGCCTCGAGACCAGCACGAGCAGCGGCGCGAGGAAGATTGCGGTGTGGTACTCCCAGTAGCCCTTGAAGATCACCGGCGCCACGAGCGCGCCGAAGATGCCACCGAGTGCGCCCCCGACCGAGACGAGGAAGTAGAAGAGCGTGAGGTGGCGCGGGGACGGTCGCATCCTCGCCGTCTCGCCATGCAGCGACATGCACACGAGGAATAGCACGAGCAGGTACAGCGGCACCTGCACCGTAATCGCGAGCTCGCGCAGCGCGTACCAGCCGGCGAAACACGCGAGGACGAGTGTCACGGTGTAGAGATTGGGCTCGTACATCCGCTCACTACTGAAGCAGAGGATGAACGTCACGAGGTAGACCGCGAGCGGCAGCACCCACAGCAGCGGCAGCCCCGCGACGTCCTCGGTCAGGTTGTTGGTGACGGCGAGCAGCAGCGCCGAGGCGACCGCCGGGAGCAAGATCCACAGCAGCATGCGCAGCAGACCCAGCGACTCGCTCGGCATCGCCTCGAGTGCGTCGTGCGCGAGGTCAGTGCCTCGCCCCGCAGCGCGCGCACCGACCAGCGCCAGCGAGGCGACCGCGAGTGCGAACACGACGTAGCCAACGGAGAAGCCCCATGCCTGTGCGTGCAGGCCGAAGAAGCGCTCGATGACCGGTGGGTAACCGAGCAGCGCGAGCAGCGAACCAACGTTCGAGAGCGCGTACAGCGGGTACGGCGAGCGCGTCGGGAAGCGCCGCGCGAACCAGTGCTGGAGCAACGGCCCGGTGGTTGAGAGCAGCAGGTAGGTCGGGCCGACCGTCAGCGCGAGCACGATGAAGAGCCGCAGCGCCGGGTTCTCCTCGGTGGTCGGGCGCAGCGCGGGGTTCGGCAGGATCGGCAGCGAAACCACAGCGATCAGCACGAGCGCGGCATGGAGGATCCCCTGCGCTCGAGCCCCGAGGCGCAGCGCGACAAAGTGCGAATACGCGTAGCCGAGTAGCAGCGTGACCTGGAAGAACATCAGGGTCGTGATCCAGACGGTGGAACCACCGCCGAACCACGGGAGCAGCAGCTTGCCCGCGATGGGCTGGACCTGGAACAGCAGGAACGCGCTGAGAAAGATCGTCGCCGCGAAGAGCGCGGCCCATATCGTCCCGGAACGGTCCTCGACGCGCTGACCCGCCACGCTCACCCCATCCCTGCGTTCAGTGACGGGCGCGATGCTATCCGAGGTGCCTCGTGAGCGGCTACCTCACCTCGAAGTAAACGTGGGCTAAACGTGCGCAAACACATCCGCAAAACAAGAGGAGGCCCGCCAAATGGCGGGCCTCCTCGAAACGGCAAG
>JBAXNX010000152.1:0-4271 GCA_037133575.1 Chloroflexota bacterium | reverse complement strand
CTCGGGGTCGTCTCGAACGACCTGGTAGGTCGCGACGAGGTCCTGGTTGAGGTCATTGAGCACGGCACGCCTCGGACGGCGCTCCGGGTCGGCCATCAGCGCGAAGAAGAGCGCGCCGCCGCCAATGAACGGCTCGTAATACGTCTCGATGCCCGCGGGAATGTGCGCGAGCAACGCGGGGAGCAGCTGGCTCTTGCCGCCGGCCCACTTCAAGAAGGGTCGAGGCGTCTGTGCTCGAAGGGTCTGGGCTCGCTCGGCCGGAACGGCGCGAGGGGCTGACTCGGTGGCGGCGACCGTCATGGGCGGCTCGGGCGAGCGGGGAGGTGCTCGATATACGGAGTGTGCGGGGAGCGCGATGGCGACGCAAGGGCGGGCGCGGGGCGCCTCTTCGCCCTGTGTTGCTGGGGGTTTGGCTATCGACTCGGTGGGTTGGCGGTGTGGCGGCGCGCTCGTTGTGGAGGGCCTCGGAACCCTGACGGGGACAAAAAGGTGAAACAGAACTGAAAAACGAAATGTTCCGGAAACATTTACGTAAACGGCGCGAAACGACGTTCCCGCATTCTCCCCAGACCGATACGGAACTGAAACAGGGGGAGGATGCATGGACACCGGAGATACGGCGTGGCTCCTGACGAGCTCTGCGCTAGTGCTCTTTATGACGCCGGGGCTGGCGTTGTTCTACGGAGGCATGGTTCGGGCGAAGAACACGCTCGCCATGCTGATGAAGAACTACGTGGCCATGGGCATTGTCACGATCACCTGGATCGTGATCGGATACACGCTGGCCTTCGGCCCTGACATGGGCGGTGGGTTCCTGGGTGGGCTCGACTACATCGGGCTCAAAGGCGTGAGCAGCAATATCGAGGGCGAAGCGGGCGCGATTCACGCCACGCACGCTCCCGACACCGTGATCATGCTGTTCCAGATGATGTTCGCGATCATTACGCCGGCCCTGATCACCGGTGCGATCGCGGAGCGGGTGAAGTTCACGACCTGGGCCGTATTCACGGCCATCTGGTCGATCGTGGTCTACGCGCCGATGGCGCACTGGGTCTGGAGCTCCTCCGGATTCATCTTTGCCCAGATCAAGGCAGTCGACTTCGCAGGTGGCACGGTCGTCCACATCAACGCAGGCGCCGCGGCGCTGGCGATGGTGCTGGTGATTGGGCCCCGCCTGGGCTTCCGCAAGGAGATCATCCGACCGCACTCGCTGCCGCTGACCCTGCTGGGTGCCGGCATGCTGTGGTTCGGCTGGTTCGGCTTCAACGCCGGCTCGGCGCTGGCCTCCAATGGCCTGGCGGCAAACGCATTCATGACCACCCAGATCGCGGCGGCGGTGGCCGGCACGTTCTGGGTCCTCGCTGAGCAGGTTGTGCGCGGGAAGGCGACGACCCTAGGGTTCGCCTCGGGCGCGGTGGCCGGGCTGGTGGCCATCACACCGTGCGCCGGGTTCGTGGGCCCGATGGCCTCGGTCGTGATCGGCGCACTGGCCGGCGTGGTCTGCTTCGCGGCCCTGCAAATCAAGTTCATGTTCAACTTCGACGACGCGCTGGACGTAATTGCCGTCCACCTCGTCGGCGGCGTGCTGGGCTCGCTGCTGGTCGGCCTATTCGCGGACAGCACGATCAACCCGGCGACCAGGGACGGCCTGTTCATGGGCGGCGGGATGGACCAGCTGGTGGCCCAGGCCATCGCGGTCGTGATCGCGTTCGTCTTCTCCTTTGTGGTCTCGTTCATCCTGGCGAAACTTCTGGATGTCACAATGGGACTCCGGGTCACCCCGGACGAAGAGCAGCGTGGTCTGGACATCACGCTCCACGAGGAGCAGTCCTACGTGATGGCGGAGTAAGGCGAAGCCATGAAGATGATCGTTGCGTACATCAACCCCTTCGCGTTGGGCGACGTGCGGGACGCGCTGAAGGAGGCCGGCGTGAGCGGGCTCTCCGTCAGCAACATCCAGGGCTTCGGCCGACAGGCCGGGCACACGGAGACCTACCGCGGTGCTGAATACGAAGTGGACTTCGTGCCGAAGGTGCGGGTCGAGGTGATGGTGGATGACACCCTGGCCCCGACCGTGATCTCGGCCATCGAGACCACGGCGCGCACGGGCTCGATCGGTGACGGCAAGATCGCCGTGATGCCGCTGGAGGACGTGATCCGCATCCGCACGGGCGAGCGCGGCCGCGACGCCCTCTAAGGACGCGGACGGGAACGCCGTCAGTGACTAGCACAGTGGCCCTCGGGCCATTCATGGAGGCGCGCACGGATCAATCCGTGCGCGCCTCTGCGTCGCTTGGGCGCGCAACGTCCGAGGCGCTGAGCGACCACCTCGACCACGCGGTACAGGAGCTTGCCGCGCCGGTGGCACGCACTGGACTCGCGTTCGTTGCGCTCGGCTCGTACGGCCGGCGCGAGCTGTGCCGACACTCGGACATCGACATCATGCTGCTCGCCTCGCGCGAGTTCGCCGACGGCGTGCACGCGGTGCTGTACCCGCTGTGGGACACCGGCGTGAAGGTCGGCCACTCCGTGCGCACCGTGGAACAAGCGGTCGAGTCCGGACGCGCGAACGTCGAGACGCTGACGTCACTGCTCGATGCGCGGCTGGTGGCCGGCGACGCCGAGCTGTTCGAGCGCTTCATCCAGGCGCGGCGCAAGCTCGTGAGCCGCGAGCGGAAGCACATGGCTGCAGATCTGCGCCAGCGCTATTCGGTGCTGTGCACTGCGGAACCGTGGCAGCTCGGCGAACCCGAGTTGAAGACCGGCCGCGGCAGCCTGCGATCACTACAGGCCGCGCGCTGGATCAAACAGGCTGACGCGATCGCCGATGGCGTCGAGCTCGAACCGTTGCCTCCGGCGCTCGCGCAGGCATATGACACGCTGCTGCGCACGCGGAACGCGCTGCACGCGCTGACCGACCGACCGAACGACCGCTTCCTCGGCGCGTACCAGAGCGAGGTCGCGTCGATCCTCGGGATCGAGCGTCAGCGCTGCGCTCGCGATGTGCTCGAGGCGATGCGCGTCGTCGATACCGAGGCGACACGCGTGCTCGGGCCGCAGGAGTCGACCGCGAGCTCGTTGTTCGGCTTCCTGCGCGGCCGCACGAAGCAGGTCGAAGCCGACGAGGACATGAGCGAGCTCGAGCGATTGCGGTCGCTGCTGCGCACGGCAGAGGCAGGCAGCCTCGAACCGCTCGCGCGCACGCCGTGGCTCGATCGGCTGCTGCCAGAGTGGGAAGTGCTGCGCGCACTGCCGCACATCGCGCCGTTCCACCTCCACCCGGTCGATGTGCACTCGTGGCGCACGGTCGTCGAGGCGCGCCGCGCGATCGTCGAGGACCTCGAGCAGACCGCCACGCCGATGGCCGCCTCGGAGCTGCCGGATCACGACGAACTGCTGCTCTGTGCGCTGCTCCATGACATCGGCAAGGGACACGAGGGCGACCACTCCACGGTGGGCGCCGTGATCGCGGAGCGGTTCGCGGCACGCGCCGGCCTCGATGCCGAGGCACAGCAGCGACTGAGCGCGGTGATCGCGCACCACCTCGTGCTGCCGACGGTCGCGACACGTCGCGATATCGCGGATGAACGCGTCGTGCGCGAGGTCGCCGAGTTGGCGGGGGATGCTCGGACGCTACGCCTGCTGTACCTCGTCGGTGTCGCAGACGCGCGGGCCAGCGGGCCCGATGTCTGGAGCGCGTGGAAGGCACAGCTGATGCGCACGCTCTACCTGCGTGCCCTCAACTACCTGGAGGCCGAAGGCGAACCAGAGAACGCGATCGAACGGCTGCGACTCGATGCGTACGAGGCGCTCGATGGGCGCGTCGAGCGCGAAGCGGTCGCGCGGCACCTGCGTGTGCTGCCGGCCTCGTACCTGCTCAGCACGCCACCGGCGGAGATCGGTGATCACATCGAGCTGATCGAGCACGCCTCGGGTGGGACAGCGGTAGACCACGACAAGGTCGGCGATGTGGATCGGCTGACCGTTGTGACGGCGGACCGCCCCGGCATCCTCTCGCTCGTCGCCGGCACGCTTGCGGTGCACAACGTCGGGGTGCTTGGTGGCGCTGCATTCACGCGCGATGACGGCATCGCGATCGAGGTGATGTACGTGGCCGATGGCCTCGCGCATGGCATCGACGATCGGCGCTGGGCGCGTGTCGCCGAAGCAGTGCCGCAGGCACTCGCGGGCACATTCCCGATCGACGAGCGACTCGCGGAGACGCGCAGCGCGTACGCCAGCATGATGCAGCCCGCGCCGATCGCGACGAC
>JBAXNX010000151.1:0-4280 GCA_037133575.1 Chloroflexota bacterium | reverse complement strand
TGCGCGGCGTGCTGTCGGGCGCGGTGTTTGTGTTCCTCGCACCAGCCGATGAGGCCTCGTTGGAGGCGCATCTGCGCTCACGCGGGGGCGAGGACGAGGACTCGATCCAGCGTCGGCTTGCGACCGCCGCGCGCGAGTTCGCCGCGAGCAGCGAGTTCGACCACACCGTGCTGAACGTCGAGGGCGACCTCGAGCAAGCGGTGGACGCGGTGCTCGCGATCGTCCAATCTGAGCGAGCGCGCCCGGATCGCGCCCCGATCGATGTCTGACTCGACGCCGTCTCGCCTCGGCCAGCGGAGAGCAGGAACCACGTATGACGCGAGAGACCACGTCCAACCGCTTCACTGAGGAGCTGACGCAGCGGCTGCCGCGCATGGTGCTGTTTCGCGGGCTGACGATGCCGGAGATCCGGCTGGTTGCCTCGATCTCCGAGGAGCTGGTGCTGCGGCCCGGCGAGGAAGTCGGCGAGTTCGGCGAGATCGTCTCGAACGTGTATCTCGTGCTCGATGGCGAGTTGGTGATCCAGACGCCGTCGGGGAACGAGACGCGGCGGATTCATCCCGGCGAGGACTACGGGCTCGTGGCGCTCGTCGAGCCGAGACGGATCGTGCAGCCGGTGCTGGCACAGGTGCACTCGCGGCTGGTGCGCATTCCAGCCGATGCGGTGCATGCGCTGATGGAGAGCAACGAGAGCATCGCCCTCACGCTGTGGCGCAACATCGCGCGGCTGCAGACCTATCACTTCATGCAGCTGGTCGATCGCTGGACAGGCTCGCCGCCGCGGGACGACCTCAATCCGTACAACCGCTAGCTGATGGCGAGTCGCATCTCGAGCTCACGGAAGCCCTCGTGCGTTGGGTGTGTAGTGCTCTCGCCGGTGAACTCGAAGCCGACAGCGAGGTAGAGGCCGACGGCGGGCTCGTTGCCTTCGGTGACCCACAGCAGCAGCTGGTCGAAGCCGTGCTCCCGTGCCCACTCGACGTTGGCGGCGATGAGGCGGCGCCCGAGGCCGTGGCGGCGCGCGGTGGGGTCGACCCACATCGAGTAGAGCTCGGCGTTGCCGGCGGCATCGAGGTAGGTGCCTAGCAGGCCATCGAGGCGGCTGCCGCTGTCGGCGACGAACATGGCGGAGCGGTCACTGTCGGCGAGCTCAAGGGTGCGCGTGACCCAGGCTTCGGGTGGGCGAGCGGCAGCCTCGGCGTGGGTGGTCTCGAAGGCGGTGGGCGCTTCGGCGAGGGCGCGGAGGCGGACGTCACGGTGGACGTCGACCTCGTCGCGGCGAATGCGGCGGATGGTGAACTCCTCGGGCATGCGCGCAGTGTAGACGCCCGTTGACACCTCGAAGGCACGCGCCGTAGCCTCGATCTTGGTTAGTCGAAGACATATCGACGTTGATCGGGAGTAGTACGCCGCAATAGCGGGGCAGAGCCGACGAGGCGAGAGCCGAGTCGGACGCAGAGAGCCGGGGAAGGTGCGAGCCCGGCGCCCGTCAGCAGCAGCGGAATGGACCCGGGAGTCCCGGCCTGAACGCCCTCGCAAGAGTGGTCAGTAGGCGTCGGCGGTGTGAGCGCCGTTATCCACGCTCAGGACATCGCGAGTCGGCTCGCCATGTCTGGATGAGCGTGCACGCGGGTAACCGTAAGCGCGGCATATGGGTGGCACCACGAGGACCATCGCCCCATGCAGGCGAGGGTCCTTTTTTGTTGGGCTGGAGATGGCACATGGCAGCAGGACGCATTTTGACCGGCATGCGGCCCACGGGGCCGTTGCACCTGGGCCACTACGTGGGGGCGCTGGAGAACTGGCTGCGGCTGCAGCGCGAGTACGAGTGTTTCTTCCTGATCGCGGACTACCAGGCGTTCGGTGATCACCTCGATGAGATCGACCGCATTCGACGCTCGGTGTTCGACGTGGCGCTCGACTGGCTCGCGGTGGGGCTCGATCCGGAGGCGTCGGCGTTCGTGGTGCAGGGCTACGTGCCGGAGCACGCGGAACTGACGCTGTACTTCAGCATGCTGACGCCGAAGTCATGGCTCGACCGCAACCCGACGCTGAAGGCGGAGATCGCGCAGATCGAGTCGGAGCACGACACGATCACGATGGGCTTCTACAACTACCCGCTGAGCCAGGCGGCGGACATCCTGCTGCCCAAGGCTGACCTCGTGCCAGTGGGTGAGGATCAGGAGCCGCACATCGAGCTGACTCGAGAGATCGCGCGGCGCTTCAACCGCGCGTACGGCGAGACGTTCCCGGAGCCGAAGTCACTGATGGGACGCGTGCCGCGGCTGCTCGGGCTCGATGGTCAGGCCAAGATGTCGAAGAGCCTCGACAACGCGATCTATCTCTCGGACGACGCGAAGACGGTGCAGCGCAAGGTGCGGCGGATGGTGACCGACATCACCGGATCGCACCCGCGCCTGCAGGCCTCCGACCCGGGCGTGGTCGAGTACAACCCGGTGTTCAACTACCACGACGTGTTCAACCCGAATGCCGACGAGGTTGCCGACCTCAAGGAGCGCTACGAGCGCGGCACCGTCAGCGACGGCGAGGTGAAGGACAAGCTGGTCGACGCGCTGAACACGTTCCTCGACCCGATTCGCGATCGGCGTGCCGGTTACGAGGCGCACCCCGACCAGGTCACGGAGATCCTCGAAGCAGGGAGCGAGCGCGAGCGGAAGATCGCACGCGAAACGATCGGAGAGGTGCGCGAGAAGATGCGCCTCACCTACACGCCAGACGCGCTGACCGCTCCGAGCGGTAAGCGTCGATAACGAGCAGACGGAAGGATCGAGGAGATGACGGTGATCACGCGTCGACCCAGCGTCAGCCTGAACGGCGGCCGTGGCTGGTGGCGCGCGTGGCGCAGTGCATCTAGCACCTGGGCATCAGACAGCAACCTCGACCGCACGGAGTACACCAATGGCTAACGTGAATCTTTCCCTCGACGAAGTCCGCGCGCTGGTGTCGCAGGGCAACATCGTCCCGATCTATCGCGACGTGCGAGCAGACCTCGAGACGCCGGTGTCGGCGTTCCTGAAGGTCGCGCGCGGCGACTACTCGTTCCTGCTCGAAAGCGTCGAGGGTGGGGAGCGCGTCGGGCGCTACTCGTTCATTGGCACGGAGCCGCACCGCACGCGCTCGTTCACGCATGAGGATGGCGACCCGCTCCTTGAGATCGAGTCCGAGATCGGCCGCTTCCGCTCGGTGGAAGTGCCGGGCCTGCCTCGGTTCCACGGTGGCGCGGTCGGCTATCTCGGCTACGAGACGGTGCGACACTTCGAGCCGCGCGTAGGCGCGGCGGAGAACGACGCGCTCGGCGTGCCTGAGTCGTGGCTGATGTTCACAGACGCGCTGCTCGTCTTCGACCACCTGCAGCACACGATCAAGGTCGTCGCGAACGTGCGCCTCGAAGGTGACATCGCGGCGAACTACGCGGACGCGGAGCGGCAGATCGACGAGCTCGTGGCGCGACTCGAGCAGCCGCTTGCCTCGCTGCCATACGAGCCGTGCAACGGCCCAGTCGGGCAGCCGGTGCAGTCGAACTGGGACCGCGAGGACTACCTGGTGGCGGTGAAGCGCACGCAGGAATACATCCAGGCCGGCGACATCATCCAGGCGGTGATCTCGCAGCGGTTCTCGCGGCAGACCGGCGTGCATCCGTTTGAGGTGTACCGGTCGCTGCGCGCGATCAACCCGTCGCCGTACATGTACTACCTGCAATTCGGCGAGACCTACCTCGTGGGTGCGTCGCCTGAGCTGCTCGTGCGCGTCGAGGAGGGCAAGGTCGACGTGCACCCGATCGCGGGCACGCGCCCGCGTGGCGCGACGCCCGAGGAGGACGCGCAACTGGCCGAAGAGCTGGCGCACGACCCGAAGGAACTGGCCGAGCACGTGATGCTGCTCGACCTCGGGCGCAACGACGTGGGCAAGGTCTCGGAGGCCGGCAGTGTTGAGGTGACGCAGCGCTTCGACATCGAGCGGTACTCGCACGTCATGCACCTGGTCAGCCATGTCACGGGGACGCTGCGCGAGGGGATGAGCCCGTATGACGCGCTGCGCTCGGCGTTCCCGGCCGGCACGGTCTCGGGTGCGCCGAAGATCCGCGCGATGGAGATCGTCGCGGAGATGGAGCCGGACCTGCGTGGCCCGTACGCGGGCGCAGTGGGCTTCTTCGACCTCTCGGGCAACGTGGAGACCTGCATCACGATCCGCACGGTGATCATGAAGGACGGCTGGGCGCACGTGCAGGCCGGCGGCGGCATCGTGTACGACTCGGACCC
>JBAXNX010000150.1:0-4322 GCA_037133575.1 Chloroflexota bacterium | reverse complement strand
GACGTGTTCTCGCTCGCGATCGCGGGTGCGCCGTGGGCACAGGCCTGGAAGCGGGTGTTTGGAAACAGCCTCATTGTCGGGCATGGCGACTACGTCACCCTCTACGCATATCTCGTCGAGCCGCCAAACGTGTACGAAGGCCAGCACGTCGTGGCCGGTGACCTGCTCGGCGGCATGGGCGCGACAGGCGAGGCCACCGGACCGCACCTGCACTGGGGCATGGCGCCAGCCTCGAACGGCTACCTGCAGCGAGACGGCCTCGGCGGCCTCGTGAACCCACTCGACTTCGTCGAGGCGACAACGGGCCAGCGCCCCATCGAGCTCGACGCTGTACGCGCGAAACTCGAGGAGGCACTGGCCCTGCTGCAGTAGTCGCGGGCTACCTCGTACCGCTCGTTACGAGCACTTCCCAATAATCGGCGTGTTCGCGGGGATGCCAGTCGCGAACATCGCATTCCATTGCGCGTTCACGACGGCGACCGCCGCACCGGGCACGTACGAGACAAAGTCGCCCGAGGCATTCGTCACGAAATACACCGCAGTCGCCGTCGGGCACCCCGACGCAGTCACGAGTCCAGCGTTCGATCCACCGCTGAACACACCAAGCCCAAAGCCGCTCGCCGGCAACTTGCCGCCAAGCAACGTGGGCGTGGACTGCTGAGCCACTGGTGTCGGACTCGGCGCGGGGGTCGCAGCCGCCGTTGGCACTGGCGTCACCTGGCTCGGTGGCTTGTTGGCGGTGAAGTACACAGCGATCGCCGGGCACGTGCCTTGCGGGCCGAGCACCATGCCCATGCTGATGCCGGACGAGTCAGCCGCACCATCCCCCGACCACGGATTCGCACCCGAATCAGAGGCTTCAAACGTCGCCCCGACGTCGTACATCAGCTGCTTCGCGTTCAAGGTCGCCTTGTACTGACACGCACCGACTGTTGCATTCACGCTCAGCGCCGTGAGGCCATTGCCGACATCGTTCGTCGTGAGCTGCGCTGTCCCGATCGCCGAGCTACCACCACCGAGTCTGAAGACATCACCCGCGATTCCTGTGGTGAACGCACCTGCCGGCGCACCCTTGAGCTGGAGGCCTGTCACACCTGCCCGCCAGGTCCCCTGCCGTTCGAGGCATGGCTTGCCAGCAGCCGGCGTCACCGAGAACGTCCCTGACGCCGCGGTAAAGAAGGGGCTATCGAAGAAGCCCACGAACGAGATCACCTCAGGTCCAGCAACGACATTTTCCATTTTCATGAACTTCTCTTGGATCGGCACCGCGAGAAATTCAGCATGGAGCGGGCATTCCGCTCGGGTCGCTGCCAATCGGTCTGGCGGGTAATCGAAGGTGATATCCGCGGTCAGCCGATCAGCGCTGATCAGGATCCGTACCTGCCCACCGACGCTCGAGGAGCCCTCGTACTGCGCGCCGCCGTCGAGTGCCGCGGAAGCCTCTCGCGGCCCCCAACTCACTGCCACGACCGCTGCCACAAGCAGTACGACGAGCGTGCGCAGCGCACCTCGTGGCGTGCATGCGCTCGCCCGGAGGTTCGAGGTCACTCTTGAGAACCCTGCCTGCATGACGCCCACTTCCTGCTGAAGCTCAGACAATTTCGCGAAAAATACGCAGGGAGCTCGCGAACGGATCCGTCGAGCAGCGCTTACAACGCCCACATATCAGCCCTCATAACTTCAACGGTCGAGCCGTCACAATCGATCGAGACTGACAGCAGCCCGTCAGGCAGCGTCAGATTCGAACCAAGAAAGAGCCAGCTCAATGGCACAGATGTGGGAGCGAGGTGCTCCGAGCACGCAACACGCCGAGCGGCACGCGGCCGTGGATGCACGCCTGCGCCAACTGCACGTCGACGAGAGCGGAGCGTTCGGTAGCGAGTTCAGAATCCTGCTCGTCGATGACAGCGACAGCGGAGAAGCCGAGGTCATGGACCCGCTCACGGCTGCCGGCTTCGAGGTCATCCGCACCCGTCGAGGTCGCACCGCGGTGGACATGGTGGAACGCGAGGGGTGCGACCTCGTACTGCTGGATCGGCAGCCTGCCGGGATGTCTGGGTTCCAGGTCTGCCAGGCACTGCGGAAGCTCGGTGCCGTACCGGTGATCTTTCTGTCGTCGGAGGCTGCGCTGGCGGAACGCCTCCTCGCGTTCGACCTCGGCGCAGACGACTTCATCCAGCGGCCCGCGGCGCCCGAAGAAGTCGAGCGGCGCGTACGAGCAGTACTGCGGCGCTCGATGTCGTCTGACCGCGCGGTAGAGGCGCTCAACGGCCCCAATGGCGTGCACATCTCGCTGGTGGAGCACATCGTCCGCGTCCACGAGACGCCGGTCATCGTCACAGTGAAGGAGTTCGAGGTGCTCCGGGTGCTCCTCGAACGACGCGGCGAAGTGCTCCAGACCGACGCGATCTCGCTCGCGGTGTGGGGCTACGAGACGATGGGCTCACGCAACTTCGTGGAGGCGCACGTCTCGAGGATCCGCTCGAAGCTCGGGCTAGCGGGAGCGCACGGGGTGATCGAGACGGTGCGGAGCGTCGGCTACGTGGTCAGGTAGCGGCGGTCAGTCCGAGACCGCCGGCGGCTGGAAGACCTGCGTCTCCTCTGCCACCACGACCGGCTCGACGCGAGTCACACCTCGTTCGCGCAGATCCTGGATGATTGGATCGAGCAGCTCGTCGGGCACGGATGCGCCAGCGGTGAGCCCCACCGTACCGACCCCCTCATACCAGGCTGGATCGATCTCCTCGATGCCATCGATGCGATACGCGGGCGTGCCCGTGCTGGCCGCAACCTCGCGGAGACGCACCGAGTTACTCGAGTTACTCGAGCCTACGACGAGCACGAGATCCGAGCGCTCGGCCAGTGTGCGGACAGCGAGCTGACGGTTCGTCGTCGCGTAGCAGATGTCATTGCGCACCTGCGCGTCCGGGTACTCGCTGCGGATGGCGGCGATCACCTGCGCGGTGTCCTCGAGCGACAGCGTGGTCTGCGTCACGACAAACACTGGGCGCTCGCGACGCGCGAGCGCGGTGACGTCTTCGGGCCGGTCGACGATGCTCGTGCGATCCGGTGCCTCGCCGAGCGTGCCGACGACCTCGTCGTGGCCGCGGTGGCCGACGAGCAAGATGTCGTAGCCATCCTTCGCTGCCTTCTTCGTCTCGAGGTGCACCTTGGTCACGAGTGGGCACGTCGCGTCGATCACGCGCAGGTGCCGGCGGTGGGCCTCGGCGACGACCTCGGGCGAGATGCCGTGCGCGCTGAAGACGATGCGCGCGCCCTCGGGCACCTCGTCGAGGCTGTCGACAAACACTGCGCCGCGCGCACGGAAGCCCTCGACGACGTGGCGGTTATGGACGATCTCGTGGAAGGCGTAGATCGGGGGCGGCTCGTGGTCGAGCACGTTGTTCAGGACATCGATGGCGCGGACCACGCCGGCGCAGAATCCGCGCGGCTCGGCGAGGAGCAACGTGTGCGGCATAAGTCCCTCCGCGATCGAGTGTACGGCGCAGACGCGGCGGCGGCCGTCCTGCTGCTAGTGCGAGTGTTCGAGCTTGAGCGTGGCGCTGATCCAGTCGGAGAGCGAATGCGCGCTCTCGTGGCTGATCTCGTGCGCCATCGGGAACTGCTGCAGCTCCGGCTTGAGGCCGAGCCCCTGCAGGCGGATCGACGACGAGAACGCCTCGGTGACCGGCACCGTCGAGTCGCTCGCGCCGTGCTGGATCAGCACCGGGAGCTTGTCGGCGCCCGGCGAGGCGTGCAGCTCGCCAATCCACTCGTCCTCGAGCGTCGTGCTGATGAGAGCGAGGCCGGCGAAGCGCTGCGGGGCGATCAGCGCCGCGTGGGCGGCCACGCCACCACCCTGGCTGAAGCCGAGCAGGATCACGCGCTTCGGGTCGACCGGGTACTGGGCGAACGCCTCATCCACGAAGGCCACGATGTCGGCGCCAGCCTTCGTGATCGCCGCGGCGTTGGCGCGGTTGCTGTCGCGCGGCGCGTCCGACCACGAGAAGGAAAACGCTCCCTCCTCCACGAGATACGGCGCCTGCGGACAGATCACGAGCAGCTTCCCGTCGGCCAGCATCGGAGTCAGCCCGACGAGGTCCATCGCGTGCGATCCATAGCCATGGAGCGCAATCAGCGTCGGGAGCGGCCCAGCCGTTCCGGGATGTGAGACGGTATGAATGAGTGACACCGAGGCAGTATAGACGCGGTCGCCGTCACGGGCTGCTGGCTGGTCGGAGGGGCGATGACGAGCCACGTGCTGATGTGCGAGCCGACCCACTACCGCATCGCCTACGAGATCAACCCGTGGATGCGCCGCG
>JBAXNX010000149.1:0-4339 GCA_037133575.1 Chloroflexota bacterium | reverse complement strand
GGCGGTCGAAGCGCTCGTCGTCCCACTGCACGTGGAAGATGAGCGGGCACGTCACGTTGCCGGCATCGAGTGCGAGCCGGCCTTCGATGTGACTGCGGTCGATCGAGGTACCTCGGAGCGCGCACATGCCGAGCACGGCTGCGACGATGCGTGGCTCGCTGGCGACGTAGGGCAGGCCGAACATCGTGCCCATCGACATGCCGTGGTAGCCGACGGCTGCCGCGTCGAACTCACCGAGTGCGAGCAGCGCGTCGAGCGTGTTGCTCTAGTCAGTGTTCATGTCGTCGATGACGCGGGGGCGCGTCCACATCTCGGTGTACGCGGGGTCGGTCGTGTTGGTGACAGGACCTCGATCGCCATGGGCGGGGCCGTCGATGGCGGCGGTTGCGATGCCACGCGCGGCGAACCAGTCGCGGTCGCGGCCACCAGCCGAATCCTTCGAGCCGCTGCCGCCATGGCCGAGCAGCACGAGTGGCCACAGGCCGGGCGTTGAGGGAGACCAGAGCACGCCCGGGACAGGGCCGTTCGCGCCGTCGACGGTGAAGCGTCGCTCCAGCACGCCGCTGTCGAGTGTGCTCGTTGCGCTGATGTTCAGGGCCATGGTCGTGCCTCCGCTGTATGCGGCGGCATTGTACGGCGCTGCACTCTGACTAGCGGGCCGGGACTAGCGGGCTGGAGCCAGCTCGGTGACTTCGAAGGCGAACTGCTCGATGACGGGGTTCGAGAGCAGCTGCTCGCACATGGAGCGGACGGCGGTCTCGGCGGCGGCGGCGGAGTCAGCCTCGACGGTGACTTCGATGCGCTTGCCGACACGCACGCCGCGCACACCGGCGAAGCCGAGCGTCTGCAGGCCGTCGCGCACGGCGAGGCCCTGTGGGTCGTTGACCAGTGGCTTCAGCATGACGTTGATGTGGGCGATGTAGTCAGCCATCGGTGTGTCCTCTCGGGCTTGCTACTAGTCGGGGAGGGCGGCGCCAGTGACCCGACGGAATGCTTCGAGGTAGCGCGTGGAGGTCGCCTCGACGATGTCGTCGGGGAGGGCAGGGCCGGGCGGCTGCTTGTCCCAGCCGGACGCCTCGAGCCAGTCGCGGAGCGGCTGCTTGTCGAAGGAGGGCTGGTCGCGGCCGACCTGGTACTGGTCGAGCGGCCAGAAGCGTGACGAGTCGGGCGTGAGGCACTCGTCGATGAGGGTGACCTCGCCGTCGATCATGCCGAACTCGAACTTCGTGTCGGCGATGATGATGCCGCGCTCGAGTGCGACCTCCGCTGCGTAGCGGTAGAGCGCGAGCGCGCGCAGCTTCATGACGTTGGCGCGATCCTCGCCGACGAGCTTCACGACTTCCTCGTACGAAATCGGCTCATCGTGGCCGGCCTCGGCCTTCGTGGACGGCGTGAAAATCGGCTCGAAGAGGCGGTCGCACTGCTGCAGGCCCTCGGGGAGCTTTACGCCGCTGACGAGACGACCCGCGCGGTAGTCGGCCCACGCCGAGCCTGCGAGGTAGCCTCGGACGACACACTCCACGGGCAACGGCTCGGCGCGGTGCACGACCATCGACCGGCCGAACAGCGCCTCGTCGTCGATGCCGTACTTTGCGGCGTTCGAGGCATCGAGCACGTCGATCATGTGGTTGGGGACGACGGCGGCGGTGCGGTCGAACCAGTACGACGAGAGGCGCGTAAGCACCTCGCCCTTGCGCGGGATGCCGTTGGGCATCACGACATCGAACGCGGACATGCGATCCGTAGCGACCATCAGCACACGGTTGTCTGGTAGCGCATACATGTCGCGCACCTTGCCGCGACTGATGAGGTCGGGTCGCTCCGTGGTCAATAGCAAGTGCCGTTCCAACATCGTCATGTCCTCCATCACGCGCAGAAGAGCTTCGCTGGCGAGTTGACCGGACTCGAGTGACGCTGCGACGCGCTGCAATCGCTCCACGAGTCGCTGCTGTGCCGCGATTGCCTCACGCGTCTGTGTGAGATGCTCGGCAACCACGTCACGGAGATCACGAGGTGACTCGAGCTGCTCGCGAATCGCCGCTAGACCCAGCCCGATCCGCCGGAGCACGAGAATCTCGTACAGACCCGCCACATCCGCGTTCGAGTACACGCGGTGCCCTGCCGCCGTTCGACCCGACGGCACCAGCAACCGCTCGTGCTCGTAATGCCGGAGCGCACGCACGGTGAGCCCCGTCTCCGCTGCCAGCTCCCCGATGCGCCACGTCCGAGTGTCCATTCAACCCTCGCCGGCACCGTAGGACGTGACGCAGCGTCACTTGCAAGTGCCTCGCTCGACTACCTCGTCCGTCACAGCAGGCCAATCCGCTTGAACGACGCGTCGACGTGCACGAGGTACGCGCGGTAGTCGAACACGGTGTCGAGCGCTGCCTTGTCGAGGCGCTCGGTGACCTCGGGGTCGGCTTCGAGCAGGCCACGCAGTGAGGTCTGCTCGTCCCACGCGGTCATCGAGTTGCGCTGCACGATCTTGTACGCGCCCTCGCGGCTCATACCGCTCTCGATCAGCGCGAGCAAGACCTTTTGCGAGAACACGAGGCCCTGCGTGCGCTCCAGGTTCTGCTGCATGCGCTTCGGGTAGACGACGAGGCCGTCCATGACCCCAGTGAAGATGTGCAGCATGTACGCGAGCAGGCCGGTCGCATCGGGGAGCACGATGCGCTCCGTGCTGGAGTGCGAGATGTCCCGCTCGTGCCAGAGCGCGACATCCTCGAGGCCCGCAGTGGCGTAGCCGCGCAAGGTGCGCGAGAGGCCGCAGACGCGCTCGCAGAGCTCGGGGTTGCGCTTGTGGGGCATCGAAGATGAGCCGGTCTGGCCGGCCGAGAACGGCTCCTCAGCCTCAAGGATCTCGGTGCGCTGCAGGCCCCGGATCTCGGTCGCGAATTTCTCGAGCGAGGCGCCGACGCCGGCGAGCACCGAGATGTAAAAGGCGTGGCGGTCACGCTGAATGATCTGTGTCGTGACTGGCGCGACCCGCACGCCGAGGTGCTTGCAGGCGTCCTCTTCGACCTCGGGCGGGACGGTGGCGTGGGTGCCGACGGGGCCAGACATCTGCCCGACGGCGATCGTCTCGCGGGCCTGGCGCAGGCGCTCCTCGTGACGCGCGATCTCGTCGACCCAGACGGCGAGCTTGAGGCCGAAGGTGGTCGGCTCCGCATGCACGCCGTGGGTGCGGCCGACGCAGATCGTGTCCTTGTGCGTGAGTGCCTGGCGCGCGACGACCTCGCGCAGTTTCGCGAGCTGGGTGAGCAGCACGTCAGCCGCCGCCATCATCTGGAGGCTCGTGGCGGTGTCCCACACGTCCGAGGACGTGAGGCCGAGATGGATCCAGCGCGACTCGGGGCCAAGTGAGTCGGCGACGGAGCGCATGAACGCGGTGACATCGTGATGCGTCTCCGCGATGTACTGCTCGATGTTTGCGACGTTGATCTTGGCGTTGGCCTTGATCAGGTCAGCGTCGGCGCGTGGCACCTCGCCGTGATCGGCCCAGGCCTGCACGACGGCGATCTCGACGTCGAGCCACTTCTCGAACTTGTAGTCCTCGGTCCAGATTTCCGTCATCTCGGGACGGCTATATCTCGGGATCATGGCTGACTCTCCAACGTAGGCAGTGGGCTAGACGAGATCACCGAGGAAGTCCTCGCGCGGTGGCGAGAACGCCTCGATGAGAATCGCGGGCGTGAGGGCGGTGACGTGATGCACGACGCCGCCGGGGATGAGATACGCGTCGCCGGCTTCGAGGTCGGAGACGACGCCACCGATGGTGAAGCGGACACGGCCTTCGCGGACGCTGCCGGCCTGCTCATGCGGGTGGACGTGCTCGGGGACCTCGTGGCCCTCGATGATGCCGATCTCGACGAGCGTGAGGTGGTCGCCGGAGCCAAGCGTGCGGCGGGTGACGCCCGGGAAGGCGTCGACGGTGCGGATGATGTCCGCGCGTCGCTCGTACTGAGCCTTCTCGGATTGGGCTCGGTCGGTCTCGTTCATCGTGCTTAGCCTGCCACTCTCGAGATCATCGGGTCAGGGCCGATGAGCAGCTGCGCCATTGTGCGACTGACGGCGTCCCGTTCGTACTGGTCGCCGAACAGCGCCCACATCATCTCCGAACCGTCCGGCGTCGTCTCGGACACCTCGCGCGCGAACTCGCGGGCGGCAGCCTCGAGGGCGGTGCGCTCGGGGTCGATCATCGCAGCGGTGATCTCGGGCGGGCGGACGTTGCGAATGGTCAGCTCGCGGTTGCCATCGAGGCCGAACAGCACTTCCTCGACCATCGAGCCGCGGCCGAGGCCCCACGCGGCGATGTAGTGCAGACACGGCGACGGCT
>JBAXNX010000148.1:0-4339 GCA_037133575.1 Chloroflexota bacterium | reverse complement strand
CGCTCACGCGCATCCTCGACCTGGAGTCGCCGAGCTCGGCGATCGTGTTCTGCCGCACGAAGCGCGAGGTCGACGAACTGTCGGCGACGCTGCAGGCGCGCGGTTACTCGGCGGCGGCGCTGCACGGCGACATCAATCAGTCGCAACGCGAGCGGCTGCTGCAGGCGTTCCGCGACGGGCGGGCCGAGCTGCTCATTGCGACCGAGGTGGCTGCGCGCGGCCTCGACATCCCCGATGTGACACACGTCTTCAACTACGACATTCCGGACGACGCGGACGCGTACATCCACCGCATCGGCCGCACCGGGCGCATGGGGAAGGCCGGCGACGCCGTGACCTTCGTCACGCCACGCGAGATGCGACAGCTACGGTTCATCGAGCACCAGATTCACAAGAACCTGCGCCTGGTCCGCGTGCCGACACCAGGTGACATCGCAGCTCGGCGACGCGAGGCACTGCACAACTCGCTGGTCGAGACGATCGAGTCAGGCGCTGCGAGCATGTACACCTCGCTCGTCGAGAAGCTCGGGCAGGAGCACGACGCCGCGCAGATCGCCGCGGCCGCGATCTACCTCGCGAATGGCGGGGCCTCAGGACGCCACGACGAGCCGGTCGAGGAGCAGCAATCAGACGGCGGGGCCGCCAGCGAAGGCGGCATGGTCCGGCTCTATCTGGACGCCGGGCGCCAGCACGGCATCCGTCCGCAGGACGTCGTCGCCGCATTCACGAACGAAGCCGGGATCGACGCCACCGCGATCGGGACCATCGACATGCTCGGCGACTTCACGTTGGTCGACATCCAACGTAAGTCCGCGATGCTCGTGCTGGAACGGTGCTCGCTGGTGAGCCTGCATGGCCGCGACGTGCATGTCACACGAGCGCGCGCGAAGGGCGAGGTGAAGACCTCGGCTCCCCCGCGGCGTCAGCCGAGCAAGGGGCCGCGCCGCGGTTAAGCGCACGAGAACATCTCGTAGGTAGTCACTGGCCGCCTGCCCGACGGTGTTGAAGGGTGTGGGAATGACAGCCGGTACTTCGATCCAGGTCGCGCCACTCGCGGTGCTCTTCGACCTCGACAACACGCTGACCGCATCGCTGGCGTTCGCGGCAGGCACACTGGTCGAAGCCGCGGCCGCACATGGACAGCACCTGGATTTCTCAGAAGTTGCCAGCTACGGCGGGGCGCTCTACATCCCGCTCCTGCAACAGTTGCTCGGCATCAACGAGGTAACCGCGAGAGAGATCTACGCGACCTACGTCGAGCGCTTCGGCTCCACGATGGCGGGGCGACTGGAGGCATCCGCTGGCGCGAACGAGATCGTGTCAGCGATGGCGGCTCGCGGCATTCGCCTCGGGTTAGTCACCAACAAGATGGAGAGCCTCGCCGGCGACATCCTAGCGCTGTTCGGGTGGCGCTCGGCGTTCGGGGTGATCGTCGGTCAGGACACGCGGCCGTTTCAGAAGCCGCACCCCGAGCCCGCGCTGTTCGCACTCGCGACACTCGAGTGTGATCCGGCGCAGGCAGCATTCATCGGCGACGCGACCGCGGACATCCAGTGCGGGCGCGACGCTGGGATCCCGATCCTGATCGGGCTGCTGGGTACTGAGTCAGCCGAGGAGCTGCAGGCCGCTGGCGCCACGCACATCTGCGAGAACCTTGCCGAGGCGAGCGAGCTGCTGCTCGGTTCGAGTTGACCTCGATGCGCTGTTAGGACTCGGCGGACCCGGCTACAGCTTGCGGCTGACCAGGATCACCGCGATAGACGCGAGGCCGAGGAACGCGCACAGGCCTGTGAACGCCGGTCCGATCCCAATCGCCCCGGCCAGCACGCCGAGCGCTGGCGCGGCGATCCCTCCGCTCTGCTGCGTCAGCATGTGGTACGCGCCGAGCGCTGTGGCGCGGCGGTGCTCCGGCGCGGTGTCCATCACCAGGACCTCGGTCGGGGTTTGGCGCATCGCAGCCGAGACGCCGAGCACAATCAAGGGGAGCATGACAAGCTCGTTGGGGACCAGGGTCAGCAGGAAGAACGACGGTCCCATCAGGCCCATAGCCAGCAAGATCACGGCTCGTCGCCCGATGCGGTCTGAGAGAAAGCCAGCCGCTGGCGCTCCAAGCAGCCCGATCAACTGCGGAAGCCCGAAGAGCACCGCTGCCCATGCCGGCTCGATGCCACGGACGTCCACCAGATACAACGTCATGAACGCGACCAGTGCCGCCTGCGCTACCTGGAAGACCATCGACGCTGAGACCAGCGGCCCAACCGTTCGCACCACGGTGCCGAGTTCCCTGAACACCGCGAGGCGATCTGTGCTGTCGCCTCGATGACCGCCGTCAGCGGGCACCAACTTCCAGATCCAGATCGCCGTGAGGATGGGCGCCCAGGCGAACCACAGATACGGCGTGGTCCACGTGCCAGTCCGGGTCACCAGCCAGCCTGCCAGCGCCGGGGCGACGAAGAACGCCAGGTGTCCGCCAGTAATGTGGAGGCCAATCGCGCTGCCGCGCTCGGAAGGCGGGAATACTCGAGCCATCAGCGCCGAAGCCGGTGCGTGGTACGAGCCGTGGATCAGTCCCATCACGATCAGGAACGCCAGCAACTGCCAATAGCTGCCGGCCATCCCCACCACGACACTGATGATCGCAGTCAGGATCAGACCGACCACCACCACCAGCCGCGCTCCGAACCGATCCGCGAGGTACCCAATGGGTGCGTTCGAGAACCCCAGGCTCATCGCGAACGCCGAGACCAACAGCCCAGACTGGCTGTAGTTCAGGCCGAATGCATCGCGGATAAACGGCAGCAGCGGGTTGAGCAGACTGTTGCTCATGTGGTGCGAGAAATGCGCCGCGGTGAACCCGGTCAATACCTCCCGGCCGCGTCGCGTTCGCAGCGAGACCCGCTCCGGCTCGGCCTGAGCGCTCATTGTCGAGTCACTCGTTGCGCCAGCGATGCAGACAGGATCACTCGTCGTTGCACGTGTCCCCCTCGACGCCGCAGCGCAGGGGCGGACTATAGCCGCCTGCGCGCTGCGATCGTTTCAGCGGACGTGAAACAATCGAACGAGATTCAACAGGTTTGGGCGTTCCACATGGCGTCGGGCGGCTCGGCGACGGCGAGCATGGCCGTGAGCATCTCGCGCGACTCGGGCGTGGCGAGCTCGAGCTGGCGGTAGTAGCAGGTGGCGAGCGTGGGATACGGCGTGCCGGTCGGTGGGGCGAGGGCCGGCGCCACGATCGCACTCGAGGCCGGCGTCGGAAGTGCGGGGCTCGAGGGATGCGCCGCACGGCTCTGCAGCCAGAACGGGACGAGCACGATCGCAACGACGAGTGGGAGCCAGTCGCGCGGTCTCATGCGGCGCATCAAATCACCTCGATTCAGCGTAGGAACGAACGTCAGCTCTTGGTGATGTTCACCAGCCAGGCGACGCCAAACTTGTCGGTGCACATGCCGAAGGTGTCGCCCCAGGGTGCTTCTTCGAGCGGCATGCCGATCGCGCCGCCCTCGGCCAGCTTGTCGAAGTAGCCGTGCAGCGTCGCGGCGTCGTCACCACTGAGCGACATCGAGAAGTTGGTGCCGGGGTTGTACTCCATGTGGTTCGGCGTGTCGGACGCCATGAAGCGCAGGCCGTTGGGCGCCTTGAGCTCCGAGTGCATGATCAGCGACTTCTCGCTGTCCTCGACCGGTGCCTGGTATTCCTCAAACGTCGAGATCTGCAGGTCGCCGCCGAAGACGGACTGGTAGAAGTTCATCGCGTCGCGCGTGTTGTCCTTGAAGCTGAGGTACGGGTTCAGGTCGATCGGCATGTGTCGTGCTCCGGTCTTCGATGTTGGTGGGGCAGATGCTGGTGAGCGGCATGGTATCAACTGCTCCCAGTCCGCTAGCGATCCGGGCGATTACGCGTGGCATCGATCAGCGCTTCCATGTGGTCGAGGTAGCGCTCCAGCGCACTGCGGCCGGTCGCGGTCAGCGCGTACTCGGTGCGCGGGACGCGGCCCTCGAAGCGCTTGCTGGCAGTGATGTAGCCAGCTTCCTCGAGCTTGCGGGCGTGGGCGCTGAGGTTGCCGTCAGTGGCCTCAAGCAACGTCTTGAGCTCGGCGAAGCTCAGGTGCTCGTTCGCGGCGAGGGCGCTCACGATGCCGAGGCGCGTGCGCACGTGGATGACGCCGTCGAGCTGGGCCGAGTGCGCGACGGCACTGCGCTCGGGCGCCGGTCGCGAAGCGGGTGCGCGCGGCGAGCGTCGCGGGAGGCGCTCGCTAGCCACCGTAGCGCCTCGCGATCAACGCGCCGAAGACGATGTGCAGACCACCGAAACCTGCGCCGAGCAGCCAACCGGACCATGT
>JBAXNX010000147.1:0-4352 GCA_037133575.1 Chloroflexota bacterium | reverse complement strand
AAGCCGAAGGTTGCGGCGATCAAGCAGCACGAAACGAAGGCCGCGAGCGGCTTCAGCAGCATGTTCACGATGGCGAAGCAGACGGTGCCGACGAGCAACGACTGCCAGTCGCCGATGTGAATACCGGGGACGAGCTTGGAGGCGAGCCAGAGGCCGAGGATGTTGATGACGAAGCGCCAGAGCATGGCCTGGAGTGGCGCGTCGGGATCCGGCGTCATACGAACCGTGTAGCTCCGCTGGTGCATCGCGGCTGCTCCTTCGCCTCACGGCGTATCGCGAACATTGTCAGGAAGGACGCCCGCGAGACCCTTGACGCTCTTGAGATGTATACGCCTATAATCAATTATGAAAGTCCTCGTCGTCGACGACGAACCGGATATTGTCGAAGTCGTGACGCTCACCTTCACGCTGCGGTGGCCGGACTCTGAAGTCCTGCACGCGGCGAACGGTCAGCAAGGCGTCGACTTCGCACGCCGCGAGGCTCCCGAGATCATCATCCTCGACATTGGCCTGCCGGACATGGACGGGTTCCAGGTCTGCGAGCAGATCCGCCGCTTCTCCGACGTCCCGATCATCATGCTGACGGCTCGTCACGACGAGGTGGACAAGGTCCGTGGCCTAGAACTGGGCGCGGACGACTACATCACCAAGCCCTTCTCACACTTGAAGCTCCTGGCGCGCGCCCGCGCGGTGCTGCGCCGCACGGAGTCACAGGTCCCGGCCGCCGAGGGTCCGCCGTTCCTGGCCGGCCCGCTGCGCATCGACTACGCGAGCCGCGAGGTTACGGTCGAGGACAAGCAGATCAAGCTGACGCCGATCGAGTACGGCATCCTGTACCACCTCAGTCGCAATGAGAATCGCGTGCTGACCTTCCGCACGCTGCTGGCGAAGGTCTGGGGCCGCGAGTACGTGGACGAAGTGGACTACCTGAAGGTCCACATCCAGCATCTGCGCCGCAAGCTGGGCGACGATCCGGACAACCAGCCGATGATCGTGAACGAGCGGGGCGTTGGCTATAAGTTCGTGCGCCAAGATCGCGGCGCGGTACGCGCCCGTTGATGCAGTATTCCGGCCTCCCGGGCTGCTAAGAACGCATGACAACCGCGCATCACAACGAGCCGCCTGACGCCGAGGAGGCTCTTGCCTCGTTCCTGCAGTCCGTGGGCTCCCTGCTGCAAGACCTCCGGGCGATGCGAATCTCCGTGGGAGACGCACAACCATCGGTAGTGGATACTGGCGTCAGTTCCGCGGTGGTTTCCCCACCTCCGCCTAGCGTCACCCCGTCTGCAGGGCGGGCCGCCAGGGAGCAGCAACGGATGACACAACCGCCCTTCGAGCCACGTCTCTCTGACGTGGGGCCCGAAGACGAGGTCTCACTGCTGCTCAGCGACGCGCGCACGCGCGCACAGACGATCATCGACGAATCGATCGAGCGCGCTCAGGAGCTGCTGCGCGGCGAACCCGCCCCGCAGGCCTTCGAGCGCCTGCGCCGCACCGTCAACGACATGGCCGTGGACGTGCGAGCGATCCACTCACGCCTTGATGAGATCGAGGCGCTGATCCGTGGTGTCGGCGTTGCCTCGCGCGCGCCGGGCTATCCGCCGGTCGCTCCGCCGCCGCCGACCTCTGTGGTGCCGCCCGGTTACGCCCCTGCGCCGGTGTATTACGCGCCGGCTCCAATGCCAACGTCACCGGTCGCGCCAGTACCAGCTCCCTTCTACGCGTCACAGCCCGAGGCACCGGCTCCTCCGGCGCCGTCTGTGTACGAAGCCCCCGTCGCTCCTCCGCCTGCTCCCGTGCAGCCGGCCTACGTGCCGCCCGTCGAGGTTGCCGCACCGCCTCTTCCCCCGACACCGATGGAGCCTGTGCCGGCACCAGCCGCGCCTGTCGCTCCGCCAGTCCCGGCCCCGACGTCAGCGCCGGAGCCCGAGCCGATGCGCAGCGAGGCACCGCCTGCCTCCGCGATTCCGCCGCAGCGCCCGGCTCCGCCCGAGCCTGTCGCTCCACCGCCACCGGTGGCGATCACGCCTCCCACTCCAATTGCTCCGTCTCCTGCCCCAATCGCGCCACGCTTCGAGGAGCCTGCCGCACCGCCCCCACCACCGATGGCGGCCGCACCTGTGCCCACGCCTGCTGCGCCGGAGCCTCAGCCTGAGCCCGCTGCAACTGAGGGCTTCGCCCCCGAGGGCGGCTCAATCGCGCTGCGGGTGTCGCCGGTCGCCGGCTTCCAGGGCCTGATGCGCGTCCAGGACGCACTTGGGCGCTGCCGTGGCGTCCGCGAAGCGGGCGTCGAGGCCTACGCACAGGGCGAGGCGCGCCTGCGGCTGCACCTCTCGGACCGCCTCAGCGGCGAGCAACTCGCGAAGGCGCTCGGTGAGATTCTCGGGCGCGGCGCACGGGTGGCATCGGAGTCCGTCTCCGAGCGCACCATCCAACTAGCGCTGGAGTAGCAGTCCGGGCATCATCCCTGTGGGGGCGTCGTCCCGCGTGCGGGACGCTCAATACAGGGGTGCAACGATCGCCCAGTCCGCACGGCTCGCTCCACCTCGTGCCCACCTGCGACGGATCCGTACGCGCGGCGTGATGGTGCTCGTGCTCGTCAGCGCGCTGATTGTCGCGCTGGTCGGAGCACAGCTCGCCTCGATCGTTGTCCTGCTCCACATCGATGACCTGAACGACCGCGTGATCGTGGCCGGCATCGACGCCGTGCTCACGACGCTGCTGCTGATGCTGCTTGCCCTGCACCTGCATCGCCTCAATCGGGAGCGCCGTCGCAACGCGATCATGGAGATGGTGGTCGATGCCCTGTCGGTGCCAGCGAGCATCGACGTCGCCGCCGACACGGCGTTGACCCTGCTCGTGGGATCCGGCGTGGCGCGCGCCGGCATCGTTGCGGTGGTGCACACCGCCGAGGACGGATCGCAGCGGCTGCACCCGGTCGCACTCGCGGGCACGCGGCCGAACTGGATGCCCGAGCCAACCACGGCGGAGCACCTCAATCGAACGTCGTTGCAACGGCAGCGCGTGTCGGAGCAGGCGTGGCTCGTCGGCATGCAGGAGCAAGCCGGGCAGCGGCCGTGGGTGCTGCGTGCGCCACTGATCCGTGGCGACGAAGAGCTGGGCGTGCTACTGCTGGCCTCGAAGGGCAAGGGCTGGCTCAGCGACGCGCGCCTGATTCGCACTGTGTCCGCCAGCCTCGCGGCTGCGCTCGACCATGGACGGCAGTACCAGGCGGCGTTCGAGCGCACGCGCGACCTCGAGGAGCAGAACGCACGCCGCCGCGAGTTCCTGTACGCGATCGCGCATGAGCTGCGCTCACCGCTGACCTCAATCCAGGCGTTTGCGGAACTGCTGGAGACCGACCGCACGCTGATCGACTCCGACAACGATTTACTGCTGTCCTCGCTGTCGCGGGGCGTTGACCGGCTCGCGACGTTCGTGAACGACCTACTCGACCTCGGACGTGTCGAGTCGGGGCTGCGCGTGACCGTGGGCACGATGGACGTGACCGAGGCGCTGCGCGGCGCCGAGACGATGCTGCGGCCGTCGTTCATGTCTCGCGAGCAGGCGCTGTCGCTCGAGCTACCTGATGAGCCGTTGCTCGCTATCGGTGATGAGCGTGCGCTGGAGCAGGTGATGCTCAACCTGCTGTCGAACGCCAACCGCTTCACGCCGGCGCGTGGCGCGGTAACGGTGCGCGCGGTGACTCGAAACGGCCGTGTCCACGTCGAGGTACAGGACTCCGGGCCGGGCATCGACCCGCGCGACCGCGTGGCGATCTTCGACCCGTTCTATCGCGTGCATCGTGCCGGAGCGCCGGAGGTGCCAGGGTCTGGCCTCGGGCTGGCCGTGGCGCGGCGACTGACCGAGATGATGGGTGGTCGCATCTGGGCCGATGGCGTCGAGGGCGCCTCCGGCACGCTGTTCTGCATCGAGCTGCTCGGTGCCGAGCTCGACGCACCCGCGTAGCCTCGCACCACCGGATGCACCTCGCCCAACTGTCCCTGACCAACGTGCGCTCGTTTCGGCGGCTCGAGCTCGAGCTGTCGCCGGGGCTGCACGTGATCACGGGCGCGAATGGCAGCGGGAAGTCGAACCTCCTCGAGTCAATCGCGCTGCTCGCGACCGCACGCAGTCTGCGCACCAGCAACGACGTCGACCTGATCTCGTGGGACTCGCTGCGGGATGACCCGCTGCCGGCGGCGCGCATGACAGCGCGCGTGCACTCGCAGGCCGACGACAACGTGCAGCTCGAGGTGGTCGTGAGCGCGCGGCAGCCGATGCCGGATCCGGCGAACGCGTCGGCGACTCGACGGTTTCGCGTGAACGGCGTGGCGCGGCGCGCGTCCGAC
>JBAXNX010000146.1:0-4370 GCA_037133575.1 Chloroflexota bacterium | reverse complement strand
GGCGGCGGCCTCGGCGGCTTGTTGCTGGGCCATGCGCTCGATGTCGGCTTCGCTGTAGTAGGGGACGGTGCCGGTCTGGGGCGGCGTCACGATGACGGGACGGCCGGCGCTGATGTGGTCGATCTGCTGCATCAGGGACTGCTCGTCCCACACGCCCATGTAGCGCGTGTTGTCCATGACCATCACGGGGATGGCCTCGATCTCCTTTTGGAGGGCGATGTCGTTGGCGCCGACGAGCTCTGTGAACTGGACTCGGAAGTGTCGTGACTGGGCGGCGAGCGCGCCGACCATACGCAGCATCTGCGCCGAGAACTGGTCGTAGATCGCGCCGTAGACCTGCAGGTCGATGTCGCGATCGAGCGACTCGATCACGGCCTTGCTGGCCTCCGAGTAGGGCGACTCTTCCTTGCTGAGGTACGTGATGATGTCGACAACCGCGGGGAAGAGCGCCCCGGTCCAGAAGCCGAGGATGCGCATCTCGCGGCCGTTGCGACCTCGCAGGATCGTGAGGGGGGCGCGCTCGATGCCGTACTCGGCGGCGCGCTTCTCGAACTTGTCGATGTCGTACCAGGTCACGGTGAGGCCGGGGTGCAACGAGGCGAGCATGCGCGCGAGGCGCAGCGTGTCCTGGCAGTGCGGGCACGCGGGACGGTCAGTGCGGACGATCGTGTCGTCCTTGCGCGCCCACACCTCGATGGAGATCGGCAGCTCCATGCGCTCGTCGAAGATCTCGCCGATCGCCTCCTGCTGCTCGTGGTCGAACTGGAACTGTGTTGTGTTGCTCGAGGTCATGCAGGCGGCTCCTGGCGCAGGCGGCGCGACGCGATGAAGAAGCGCTGCAGTGCGGTGAGCACTGTCAGCACAGCGAGAATCCACAGGCCGCCTCGGAGCACCCACGGCAGCATGGCGAGCATGAGCATGATGCTCACGAGCACCACGCGCTCAGCGCGGGTGAACATGCCATCGGTGAGTGTGATGCCGAGGCCTTCCGCACGCGCTCGAACGTACGAGACCATCAGCGAGCCGACGATCGCGACGAACGCGAGGATCACGAACTCCTTGCTGTCGTGATGGAAGCCGAAGACGCCGATGCCGATCAGCACGGCCGCCTCGGACACGCGGTCGAGCGTCGAGTCGAGTAGCGCACCCTCGCGCGTCGCTCGGCCAGTGTGGCGTGCGAGCGCGCCATCGAGCATGTCGAGGCCGCTGAAGATCAGCGAGGCGACGCCTGCGATCAGCAGCTGATCCCACGCCACGAGGAAGCCCGCGATCACGTTCCCAATCACGCCGCCCACGGTGAGCATCGCAGGCGTGACGCCGCAGAGCGCGAGCACACGCACGATCGGCATGACGATCGCGGCGGGGGGACGCGCCGGCAGCAAGCGCATGGAGCTCAAGCGTGCCATGCGGCGGCTCGCTCTCGGGTGCGGGCGATGCCCACGGCGCCGCGCGCGTCGCGCAGACGCTCGTAGTAGGCGAGCAGGCGCGCGGTGATGCGCGGCCACGAGTAGTCCTCGGCGCGCAGTCGACCGGCGGCTGCCATCTGCGCGCGACGCGCCGGGTCGTTCACGAGTGCGCTCAGCGCATCGGCGAGCGCGATCACGTCCTGCGGCGGGACGAGGTTGCCCTCGACGCCCTCGGTCAGCACGGACGCGTACCCATCGATGTTCGAGGCGACGACCGGTAGCCGTGCTGCCATCGCCTCGAGCAGGACGATGCCCTGCGACTCGTTGCCCGTCGCGGGTGAGCAGAAGATGTCGGCGCTGTGGTGGTAGCGCGGGAGATCGGCGTTCGACACGGCGCCGCGGAAGACCACGCCAGGGCGGGTGTCCTCGACGAAGCGGTAGCGCTGCCAGCGTCGCGACTCACGCCCGACCACGATGAGGCGGGTGTTGGGCGTGCGAGCGTTGACGATGCCGAAGGCTCGAATGAGATAGGGCAGGCCCTTCCGCTTCTCCGCGCGCCCGACGTAGAGGATGTTGATCCTATCGTCCTCGAACTCCGGGAAGGGTTCCAGCGCCGGGTCTTCCCAGCGCTCGATGTCCACGCCGTTCGGGATCACGTTGTAATAGCCGGGGAAGTAATGCTCCACGTAGGTCGCCGCGGGGGGCGAGACGGCGATCTTGCCGTCCAGCTCGCGGAACCAGCGCTTGAGGAGCACGCGCCCGTAGCCGTAGAGGCGGTTGCCGCCGTCCTTGCGGGCGTGGAAGGTGCCCACGTTTACGACGTTCGGGTTGGCTTTCCTCGAGTTCCGCAGCACCTGGATGGGCAGGCTCGGCATGAGCGGCTCGTGGACGTGGACGACGTCGAACTGCTCGTCCTCCAGCATGCGGCGCACGCGGCGGCCGAGCAGCGGGTCGAGGGAGATGCGGGCCGTCGAGCCCGAAGCGGGGATCGAGACAGGGCGGCCGGCGGTGATGACGCGCGCGTCGTCTACCTCGCCGCTGGCGGGAGCGAGGATGCGCACGTAGTGGCCTGCCTCGGCGAGGTGACCAGCGAGTTGGTCCACGTGTCGATTCACGCCGCCGGGCGTCAGCCAGTCGTAGGGCGAGACGAGCGCGATTCTCATCGGGTCGCCTCGATGCCCTGTGCCTCGTCGTGCTGGCCGCGGAGGCGACGCCACTGGTAGCGAGCGACCTCGCGCGGGGTGGTGGCGAGGCCGCGCACCTGCTGGGCGGCGAGGCGACGGAGGCCGATCGAGCGCAGCGAGACCGGCTGCAGCATCAGGGCACGAGTGGTGCGCGCGCGGATGGCATCGCGCAGCGCCTCGGCCCCATGTCCGTCGACGCTGTGGCCGGGGAAGAGCGTGCGTGCAGTGCCGGCCTCCTCGGGGAAGTGCGTGTCGCTGCTGCCGGTCTCGGCGAGGTGGTACTGCTCGCGGTTCAGGCGCGTGGCTTTCTGCGCGGTGACGCGGCCGGCCGGCGAAGGGTTGGCGAGCTCGATGGCGTCGGGGGTGACCTCGGGGTCGTGCAGCGCGAGCACGGACTCGAGCGCGCGCTGGCCGATCGAGCGCGTGAGGTACGACATCGGGTGCGGGATCACGGCGAGGCCGCCGGCGCGGTGGATCGCCGCGATGGTCTCCGCGAGCGGGCGCAGCGGGGCCAGCGGGACGTCGACGTAGAGCGCGAGCAGATGGCCACTGCGCGTGGTGAGCTCGAGGCCAGTCACGAGCTCGAAACGATAGCTGCCGGCGGCGTGGTGCTCACGGGCGATCAGCGCGCCGCGGATGTCGTCGTGGTCGGTGATGGCGATGACGTCGAGGTCGGTGCGGGACTCGATGTGGTCGAGCAATGCGGGTGCGTCGACCATGCCGTCACCGTGCGAGGTGTGGAGGTGGAGGTCGGCGGCTCCGAAGCGGGGAGCAGGCGCTGCGTCCGTCATCGAGAGGGATTGTACGCCCGCGTTTCTGGCCGATTTGTGGAGGTATTACGTCGCGAGACCGTCCCAGACGGGGCTGAGCGGGAACCACTGCTCAGGGGCGAGGGCGATGCCAGCCTCGAGCGCCGCGGCGATGCGGCGGCGCGCCTGCTCGTGGTCGAGGCCGGCGAGGTCGAGCGGGGGGCGGACGACGGCGCGAATGCCACCTCGAGGGGTGCGGAGGGCGATGCCGGGGACGACGGCCGCGCCGGTGCGGAGGGCGAGGTCGGCGATGCCGCCCGGCAGGCGCGCGCGCTCGCCGAAGAAGGTCAGCGGGTCGCCGTTGCCGAGCACGTCACGGTCGCCGAGCACCGCCAGCGTGCCTCCGGCGCGCAGGTGCTCGAGTGCCGCACGCACGCCGCCGAGGTCAGCCGGTACATAACGCACACCCGGTGCGGCGAGGGCGCGCACGGCGTGCACGAACTCGTGCACGGAGCGCGGCTGCAGCGGCTCGGTGAGGATCACCAGGTCGAGGCCGAGCGCAGCCGTGGCGTGCGAGATCGATTCGGGGTTGCCGAGGTGTGCGGAGAGCAGGATCACGCCGTGGCCCGCCTCGGACGCTGCGGTGAGGTGCTCGAGTCCCTCGGACGACTCAAAGGGGCGGGGGGCGTGGTTCGCGCCGTAGGCGAAGTCGGCGTAGTAGCGCACGGCGCTGCGCATGCAGCCGCGCGCGGCGCGGTCGATGGCGACGCTCGTCACGTCCGGGCCGAGCACGTGTCGCATGTGGTCGCGCGTCACCTCGCGCAGTCGAGGCGTGGCGGCCCAGGCGAGCGTGCCGAGCACGTCGCTGACCGCGTAGAGCAGCACGAGTGGCGCGCGCCCGGCGACGCGCACGAGCAGCCAGAGCGCGAACAGCTTTGGCGTGCGTAGCAGGTCACGCAGCGGCGGTGTGAGGACAGCGTTCAAGTGCGGATGTTCGAGTACGGCATGGACTGGTGAGGTTAGTGCGCGGA
>JBAXNX010000145.1:0-4392 GCA_037133575.1 Chloroflexota bacterium | reverse complement strand
ACAGCGCGAGGGCTGTGGAGGTTTCTCGAATGGCTATCGCCTCACCGACGCGGGGACGAAACGGTCACCAGACCATTAGTCAGGTGCTCTTCCCGCAGCGCACCATCGTGCGCAACGCGCTCCTGCTCGTCCTCGGATCGCTCTTCATCGCTGGTGCGGCGCGAGTCAGCATCACCACCCCGTTCACACCCGTCCCCATCACCATGCAGCCCTTCGCCGTCCTGCTGGTCGGCGGCACCTTCGGCGCCTGGCTCGGCATGGCCACTGCGGCCCTCTACGTCGCCGAGGGCGTCATCGGCCTCCCCTTCTTCGCCGGCGGCACCTCCGGCATGGCCATCATCCTGGGCAGCAGCGGCGGCTACCTCGTCGGCTACCCCTTCGTCGCCGCCCTCGTCGGCTGGCTGACCGAGAAGGGCTGGGACCGCACCCCGCTGCGCATGGCCAGCGCCATGATGCTCGGCAACGTCGTGCTCTACGCCTTCGGTCTGTCCTTCCTCTTTGTATGGGGCGTGAACAACGCCGCCCTGCTCAAGGTCGACCACATGAGCCTTGGCCTCACCCTCAAGCTCGGCTTGCTCCCCTTCATCCCGGGCGACCTCGCCAAGCTCGTGCTCGCCGCCGGCCTCGTCCCCAGCGTCTGGCAGCTCCTCCACAAGCTCGGCGTTCGAGGTGCCACCGAGGCAGCCGCTCAGGCCGCGCCTGTCGGCATGCGCATGGCCCCGCTCGCAGCGGTCGCCGGCTTCGCCCTCGCCGTCAGCGCCTTCATGCCGTGGCACGGCACCGCGATGGGTCTCGAGCAGGGTGCCGGCTGGGCCGTGCTGCTCGCCGGCCTCGTCGGCTCCGTCGCCGCCTACCTGCGCATGCGCGAGTCCATCAGCGCCGCGCTGCTCCAGGTCATCGGCTGGATCGCCGGTGGCACCGGCGGCGTCATCGCCTTCGTCCACCTCGTCGCCTTCAGCAAGACCGGCACGCTCGACCTCGCCAGCAACATCGCCTTCGGCGTCCCGGTCGCCGTCGTCTCCGCCATCGTCCTCCTCGGCGCCACCGCCTCCGAGGCCTCGGCAGACCCCGTCGAGTAACCAACCCACCGCGTCACCAACCTTCGAGGGCGGCCAATCGGCCGCCCTCGTTCGACCGCCCACACCTGCCAGCGAGCGAGGAATCCACGCGATGACGAAGTACCTGATCTCCTTCCCCAGTGCCGCCATGGTCGTCACCGACGAGGAATTCCCAGCCGTCGTTGCCGACTCGCACGCCGTCGTGCGGGAGGCGAAGGACGCTGGCGTCTGGGTCTTCGGCGGTGGCATCGACGACAGCGTCCCGCCCGTCATGGTCGCCGCCGACGGCACCGTCACCGAGGCCACCTATCCCCAGACCGCAGAGATTGAGGGTGGCTACGCGGTGCTCGAGCTCCCGCCCCGCGAGGCAGCGATCGAGTGGGCCGCCAAAATCGCCGCCGCCTGCCGCTGCGCCCAGGAGCTACGCGTCTTCCACTACGACCCCGAAAGCTAGAACGCGCCTCCAACGAAGCGTTCGAGCACGCCTCCGACCCCTCAGCACGACTTGCGCCCCTACGGTGTCCATACCGGCTCGGAACCCACCTCGCGCAAAGATCGAGATGAGCCGCCAGGCGAAGAGCCCGAAAAGCAGCAACGCGGTACGATTGCCGCTCCTCCCCCTCAGCACGAATTGCGGTAACGCGCGCTCGAGGAGCTCCTGTCTTGGTCAACCAGAACTATCGCGAAATGGCGATCTTCACCGGCAACGGCAACCGCAGCTTTGCGGAAGACGTCGCCAAGCACCTCGAGATGCCCCTCGGCAACGCTGAGGTCTTCGAGTTCTCCAACGAGAACATCTTCGTCCGCTACGCGGACAACCTCCGCGAGCGTGACGTCTACCTGATTCAGCCCTTCGTCTCCCCGGTCAACACGCGGCTCATGGAGCTGCTCATCATGATCGACGCCGCCAAGCGGGCCTCCGCCTGGCGCATCACCGCCGTCATCCCCTACTACGCCTACGGCCGCTCCGATAAGAAGGACCAGCCGCGCGTCCCCATCACCGCCCGACTCCTCGCCAACTTCATCGAGGTTGCCGGCGCTGACCGCGTCCTCACCGTCGACCTCCACGCCGGCCAGATTCAGGGCTTCTTCAACATCCCCCTGGACGAGCTCACTGCGTTCCCACTCATCGCTGACTACTTCAAAAGCCTGCACCTCGAGTCGCCCACCGTCGTCGCTCCCGACGTCGGGCGCGCCAAGGTCGTCCACGACATCGCTGCCCGCATCGGCTGCAACATCGCCATCGTCGACAAGCGCCGCCTCGGCAATAACGACCAGGCCGAGGCCGTCACCCTCATCGGTGAGGTCGGGGGCCGCGACTGCATCATCGTCGACGACGAGATCCTCACCGGCGGCACCATTGCCGGAGCCGCGACACTGTTACGAGAGCGTGGCGCGCGGTCAGTGCGCGTCGCCTGCGTCCACCCGCTGTTCGCCTCCCGGGCGTACGATCAGTTGGATGACCCCGACCTCATTACTGAGATCGTGTTCACCGACAGCGTCCCGGTCGCCAGGCCATTCACGAAGGTGCCAACGCGCACCCTGTCCCTGGCCCCGATCATTGGTGACGCCATCAATCGCATTCATACCGGCGGTTCCGTCGGCGAGCTCTTCCGCTAACCAGCGTTCGAAGCTCGCCCGCGGTCGCCGAAGCAGTCAAGGAAACGCGACCGCATGGTCAACTTGATCCGGCGACTCGTCGGCGACCCCAACGAGCGAGCCCTCAACCAGCTCTGGCCCACCGTCCGCAAGGCCGAGGCATGCAGCGAGGAGCTCGGCGACCTCAGTGTCGAAGAACTCCGTGATCGCACGCTCGAGTTCCGCTCGCGCATCGAGATGGGCGAGACGCGCGACGACATCCTCCCGGAGGCGCTCGCTGTCGCACGCGAAGGCATCGCCCGCCACACCGGCGAGCGCGCGTACGACGTGCAGCTGCTCGGCGCCGTCGCCCTCCATCGAGGCTCCATCGCTGAGATGAAGACCGGTGAGGGCAAGACCCTCGTCGCCGCGCTCGCGCTCTACGCGAACGCGCTCACTGGTCAAGGTGCACACCTCGTCACCGTGAACGACTACCTCGCTCGTCGTGACGCGCAGTGGTACGGCGGCGCGCTCAATGCGCTCGGCATCACCATCGGTGTGCTCCAGCACGACACCGCCTACCTCTACACGCCCGAGGCGGCACCAGGCTCCGAGCCTGGCATGGAGCACCTGATGCTCTGCACGCGTCGCGACGCGTACTACGCCGACATCACCTACGGCACCAACAACGAGTACGGCTTCGACTACCTGCGCGACAACATGGCGCAGTCGCTCGAAGGCAAGGTCCAGCGCAAGCAGGCCTTCGGCATCGTCGACGAGGCCGACTCCGTGCTCATCGACGAGGCGCGCACGCCGCTCATCATCAGCGGCGAGCAGCAGGACGACCTCTCGATCTACCCGCGCTTCGCGCGCATCGTCCCGTCGCTGCAGCGCGACACGCACTTCACCATCGAGGAGCGCAGCCGCTCCGTGCACATCACAGAGCAGGGCGCCGAGGCACTCGAGCGCGCACTCGGCCTCGACAACCTCTTCTCGCCGGAGAACTTCCGCTACACGCGCTACATGGAAGCCGCACTCAAGGCGCAGTTCATCTACATGCGCGACCGCGACTACGTCGTGAAGGACAACGAGATCGTCATCGTCGACGACTTCACCGGCCGCCTCATGGAAGGCCGCCGCTGGTCGGACGGCCTGCACCAAGCGGTCGAGGCGAAAGAGAACGTCAGCATCCAGCAGGAGTCGGTGACCTACGCCACCATCACCCTGCAGAACTTCTTCCGCATGTACCCCACGCTCTCCGGCATGACCGGTACCGCCGCCACCGAGGCGGAAGAGCTCGACAAGATCTACAAGCTCGACGTGCTCACCATCCCAACGCACCGCCCGATGGTGCGCGATGACATGCCCGACTTCGTCTACCGCAACACGCACGGCAAGTTCAAAGCCGTCATCGAGGACGTGAAGGAGCAGCACGCAAAGGGCCGCCCCGTGCTCGTCGGCACCATCGCCATCGAGACCTCCGAGGAGCTCTCGAACCTCCTGCGCGTGCAGGGCATCGAGCACGAAGTCCTGAACGCAAAGCAGCACGCCCGTGAGGCGCAGATCGTCGAGCGCGCCGGCCAGCGCGGCGCCGTCACGATCGCTACGAACATGGCCGGCCGCGGTACCGACATCAAGCTCGGCGAGGGCGTCGCCAACATCGGCGGCCTGCACATCATCGGCACCGAGCGCCACGAGTCACGCCGCATCGACAACCAGCTGCGTGGCCGTTCCGGCCGCCAGGGCGACCCCGGCT
>JBAXNX010000144.1:0-4400 GCA_037133575.1 Chloroflexota bacterium | reverse complement strand
CGATCAGTTCCTCGATGTCGTCGATCTCCCGCTGCGTCGAGTACTCCCCAGCGTCTGAGGAATCCCCGCGTCCGCGCCGGTCGTACCGCAGCACCCGAAAGTGCGGTTCGAGTAGCGCCGACAGCTCGACCCCCGCACCGCGCGTCGAGAGCGCCCCGTTCACGACGATCAGCAGCGGCCCGCTGCCCGCAACCTCGAACGCGATCCGCGTCCCATCGTCTGAGCGCACAAAGTCCACCATCGTTACGAGTTCCCCACCATGATGTCGCGCGTGCACTCCAGCACCACCGTGCGCGCCGCCTCGTTGTCACCCACCCGCTGCATCGTCTCCTCGATGTACGGCAGACACCCGAACTGATCCCCGATCGAGTCGAAGTAGTTCGCCGCCAACCGGATCATCGAGCGCACACCATCGAGGTCGCCCCGTCGCACCGCGAGCTCGACGCCAAACTCAAAGATCGCACGCCACTCCGGCTCAGTGAGATGCACCCCGCGCACCCGCACGTACACCTCCCCCGACCAGTTCGCCAGCGACGTCGGCTCCGATCCGGTGAACTGTCCCAGGTCGATGCGTGCGCCCGTCAACGCGCATTCGCTCCAATGCTCGGAACCGACAGTGGTGCAGGGCGCTGGTACATGCGGCGAACTGGGGTGCTCGGGTAACCGCTGCCGAAGGACAGGATTGCCTCCTTGCCCGAGATCGCATCACTCAAGTGCAAGTAAATCCCGTGCCCCCGATATGAATTGCTACGCGGGTTGTCGTTCACGGCCTCTTGGAGAACCGCGACATCCTCTGGCTCAATGCGAAACGCGAACACCACCGGGCGCACCGCACCAGCACCAAACGTCATGTCATTGGCAAACAGATCTGCCTTGCCAAACTCGTCGGTCATGGACGCTAGTGTTTCAAGTGGTTCGAGACGCACGAGTTCACTGGACAGTCCATCGCGCAGGCGTACCTCAAGTTCTGCTGACAATCGTGTCGTCGAGCTGGCGCGCACCATAACCGGCCGACTGATGAAGTATTCGCCACCATCTTTATGGATACCGTTCTCCGTGGAGAACGCAGGGAAGCTAATCGACAGCTCGGCGACCGGTTCGGGAGTCGGCGGATCTAGATGGCCACCGGCGGCAAATATCTCGCGTGCTTGCGCCCTGATCTCCCCTACCGTCGATGGATAGTCGAAGTGATAGAAGTTGCCGCATCCCCAGCAGTGAAGTTTCTTCGGACCTTCAACAACGTCACTTTCGCTGGCAGTGACGCTGCCTCCGGGCACGTTTTCATCGTGATGCCCAAGCGCGCTGTTGCATCGAGGGCAGAACGGGCCGCCGACTGTAATTGCACCGTCGATCTCTTTTCGACCGGACCAATCAACATGCGCGTGTCGGATCGTGCCCAGCTCCTCGGCAAGAACTGGTTTGGGGCTCACGTTTGCTCTAGCGGGGACGAGGGATCCCACTCGGTATATAAGGACTCGGTACGGGATTCGCCTAGCGATGCGCGTCAGAAAGATGCCGAGGACGTAGGCGGCAACGATAAGGCCGACTAATTCAGCACCGAGGATCCCCTGCTCAACAGCCGTTTTGTCTCGGATGTTGTCGGCATAGATGCCCGCGCCAACACAGCACAAGGACGCGATGAAAGCCCAGATCTTCCGGATTAATGAGGCATCCGGAGCGAGAGGATAGAACTCCATGAACATGGTTCACCCCGAGGTCTAGCGGCCACGCCTGACCGCCTTCACATGAGAGTTTACCGAACTGAGGAGCCCAATCCCGACGTATCTAAAATCGCTTGGCTCGTGCGGGCGACTCGACTTCCGTGATCTAAAGCCTCCGGCACTAACTCCGCAGGCTCGCCCCGAACTCCCGCTCCAAACGTCCGAGGATGCGCGCCTGCTCCTTGTTCGCGTCCTCCGTCGTCAGCGTCCGGTCCGACGCCTGGAACCGCACCGCGAACGCCACCGACTTCTTCCCCGCGCCCAGCTGCTCGCCGCGGTACACGTCGAACACCCGCGCCGACGCCACCAGTCGAGACGACTCGATCGCCCGCTCCAGCGCCCCCGCCGCCACCGACTCGTCCACGACCAGCGCCATCGCCTGCTCCACCGCCGGGAATCGAGGCGGCGACACCGCCAGCAGCCGCGTCGCGATGTGCGGCAGCAGCAGCCCCAGGTCGAGCTCGAACAGCAGCACCGGTCGGTCGATGTCGAACGCCTCCAGCGTCCGAGGATGCACCTCACCCAGCACGCCCACGTGCGCGCCGCTCACGTGCAGCCCCGCCGTGCGGCCCGGCAGCAGCCCGTACTCCTCGTGCGTCACGTACTCCAGCGTCACCCCGATCGCGTCGAGCGCCGCATCGAGCGCGCCCTTCGCATCGAAGAAATCGAGCCGTTCCGGCAGCACCGTCCCCCAGCGATCAGTGCGCGCACCCGAGAGCGCCCCGGTCACCTGCTCGCGCTCGTCCGGCAGTGGCCCGCCGTCCTCCTCGAGGCGCGGAATGTACGCGCGCCCCGTCTCGAAGATTGCAATCCGCTCCGCGCCCGCGCGCACGTTGCGCGCCACCGTCTCGAGGATCGAGTGGCGGAGTGACTGCCGCAGTACCGCGCTATCCGACGACAGCGTGTTCTGCAGTGCGAGCGACGGCCGCTCCGCCAGCAGCTCCCGAGGCAGCACCGCCTCCTGCACCTCGTCCGTCGTCAGCGAGTACGTGATCACCTCGCGCAGCCCCGCCCCCGCGAATGAGTCCTTCAGCGCATCGCGCAGCTCGTGCAGCGGCCGCGACTCGTGCTGCGGCACCTGGCCGCGCAGCCCCGTCGCCGGCAGCCGGTCGAACCCGGCTGTGCGCAGCACCTCTTCCGCGATGTCGTCGGGAATGCTCACGTCGGTGCGCCACCACGGCGGCGTCACCGTGAACAGGTCATTGGCGGTCGAGACCGTGAACCCGAGTGATTCGAGTCCGACCCGCACCTCCTCGGTCGGCACGACGAACCCCAGCACCGTGTCGAGTCGTGCCCGCGAGATCGCCACCGCGCTCGGCGTCCACGGCTGCGGGTACACATCCACCGCCCCCGCGCGCGCCGTCCCCCCGCACAGTGTCACAAGTAGTTCCGTCGCACGCGCCGCAGCATGGATCGGCAGCTCCGACGACAGCCCGCGCTCGAACCGCGAGGACGCCTCGCTGCGCAGGTGCAGTCGCGTCGAGGTGCGTCGAATGCTCGCCGGATCGAACCGCGCGGCCTCCAGCAACACTCGAGTCGTGCCCGCCGTCACCTCAGTGCGCATCCCGCCCATCACGCCCGCCAGCGCGATCGGCCCGCTGTCGTCGGTGATCAGCAGCGTGTCCGGCGTGAGCGTGCGCTCTTCGCCGTCGAGCGTCTGGATCGTCTCGCCCGCGTGCGCAGTGCGCACGATCACTGCCCCCTGAATCGTATCGAGGTCGAACGCATGCAACGGCTGCCCCAGCTCGAGCATCACATAGTTCGTGATGTCGACGACGTTATTGATCGGCCGCTGACCCGCTGCGCGCAGTCGTTCCTGCATCCAGGCTGGCGACGGTCCGATGCGCACGCCGTCGACTACCGTCGCGACGTAGCGCGCGCACAGCGTCGTGGCTTCGATCTCCACCGCGACAGCGTCACTCGCCAGCACACCACTCGAGGCCAACGAGGCCTGCGGCATCCGCACTGGCGCGCCCAGGATCGATCCGATCTCGAGCGCGATCCCCACCATCGACATCGTGTCGGCGCGGTTCGGCCACGTGTGCACGTCCAGCACGACATCACCGAGGTAGTCCGCGAGCGCAGTCCCGATCGGGGCGTCCGAGGGCAGCTCGATGATCCCGTCGTGCGACTCGGACAGTCCGAGCTCGCGCTCCGACAGCACCATCCCCGCGGACTCGATGCCGCGGATCTTCCCGCGCTTCAGCACCGACGGCTCACCCGTGTGTCCGTCGTGCAGCCGCGCACCTTCGAGTGCGAACGCCACCCGCTGCCCCACCGCGAGGTTTGGCGCGCCGCACACCACCTGCAACGGCTCGTCGCCGCCATAGTTCACCGTCGCCAGTCGCAGCCGGTCCGCCTGCGGGTGCGGCTCGACGGCCAGCACCTCGCCGATCTTCACGAACGCGCGGTCCCAGTCCCCGACGCGATGAATGCCCTCGACCTCCGAGGACACCATCGTCAGCTTCGTCGCCAACTCCTCGACATCGAGGTCGCTCGGTACATCGACGTACTCACGCAGCCACTTCAGTGAAACGAGCATGGAGCTATTCCCCCGGACTCACAGTCTCGGATCGCGCGGCGATTCCGCCGCGCCAGAAACTCAGAACTGGTTCAGGAAGCGCAGATCGTTCGAGTAGAAGTGCCGAATGTCGCTGATGCCGTACTTCAGCATCGCGA
>JBAXNX010000143.1:0-4411 GCA_037133575.1 Chloroflexota bacterium | reverse complement strand
GACTGAGGATGCCTGAGATCGGCTGCCACGCCACCGTGATCAGGCTGTAGAGGAACGTGAAGCTCACCGCCAGCATCACCAGCCGCCCGAACGGGACATTCGCCTTGTCGTAGAGCTGGTTGAGCAGGAAGCTGCCCGACTGCAGTAGCCCGCCATCGTGCTGCTCCGTTGCCCACATCGCACCGACCATTGCCAGCACCGTGGCGCTCGCCAGCAGCACCTCGAACGCCGAAGTCCGCACGACTCGCAGCAGCGCCTCGCGATGGAACCCGACCACCACGCCGTGTACGAAGATCACCTGCCACGCGGCGAGGTGGAACATCGAGTTGTCGGCCACGCGCCATGGGAGCTCAACCGTGCCCGGCGCAACCTGCCAGATTGCCCACAGTGCCCACGAAGCGGCGAGCAGGGGCAGCGTCCAGCCCTTCCAGAGCGCCAATAGCACGGGGGCCGCGAGTGCGATCAGCACCGTGTACATGAACGGGATGTCGACCAGGAAGAACGTCCGCTGCAGGGTTGCCACCTGCAACGCCCACACCGGCAGCGTGGCCCACGTCAGCGCCGGCGCCCATGGCAGCCCGAGCACGATGCTCAGCGCGACGAACGAAAACGTCAGTGCGACCATCACGAGATACATGCGCCACGCGCGCCCCAGTGCCTTCTTCACCGCCGGCCCGATCCCGAGCTTCGTCGCCATCGCACCGTAGACGATGCCCATCGTTAGGCCCGCGATCAGCACGAACAGCTCAGCCGCCGAGACCCACAGCTTCCCGCCGCCGGTCACCCAGTACAGCCACGACTGCTCACCACCGACGTGGTCGACGACCATCGCGAGTGCGGCGAAGCCGCGCAGCAAGTCGAGCCGCAAGTCGCGCTTGCCGCCCGAGTACTTCCAGTTCGTTGTGAACGCGAGCAACCCGGGTTGGAGGGTTCTCGCGGAGGGCAGCGCGCGGATTGTCATCGCGGGACTCCTCTGCTTCCAGAAGAGGTTCGCAAGTGATGATTAGTCGGGATTTGGCTGAGTCTGTGCGTTCTCTAACCAACATACAAAGGCATAACGATCCGAGGCTGTTCCACCTGCGACCGTCGCAGCCGGGTCTCGATATGACGAGGTCAGTACGTGGTTTACGAGGTCAGCGGGCGATCGGTCGGCGTCGGTATCGTGAGCGTGATGGCGTCGCCGGCCCGCGGGAAGGACACCTCGACTCGGAGGCCCCGTCGGCCGGCCGTCGAGGCATGCGTGGTCCCGTTCCGCCGCCGTGCGATCTCGCGCACGATCGCCAGCCCGAGTCCCGTGCCTTCGCCGGGGCTGCGCGAGCCGTCCCCGCCGCGTGCAAATCGCTCGAAGATCTTCTCGAACAACGAGGGCGACACGCCAGGCCCGTTGTCCTCGACGACCAGATGCGATCGCCGACCATCCGAGCGTGTGCTGATCCGCACCGTCGTTCCACGTGGCGTGTGCGCGAGGACATTCTCGAGCAGTGCTCGCAGGATTCGATACGCCTCGCTGCTCGTGATGTACGCGGGCGCCGACTCGAGGTTGGTCGTGACCGTCGTGTCATGCCCTGTCAGCAGCGGCAGCATCCGGTCCAGCTCGTGTCGTACGGCTTCCGCCAGGTCGATCGAGGTCTCCGTCGCCCCGGATCGCTGTGCTTGCGCGCGTGCGAGGTCGAGCAATCGGTCGACCAGTCGCCCGGCCTCGTCGGCGACATCGCGAATCTCCTCGATCGAGTGCTTCGTCTCGCGCGGGAGGTCTTCGCGCATCAGCAGGTCCGCGGATGCGCGGATCACCGCGATCGGCGAGCGCAGCTCGTGCGAGGCGTCCGCGACGAACATCCGCTGGCGCTGATACGCCGCAGCGATCGGGCGCAGTGCGCGATCCGCGAGCAGATACCCTGCCCCGAGGCACAGCACGAGCCCTACCACCACGACACCGCCGAGCACGAGTGCGGCGTCCCGCACCAGCGCGTCCGCCTGCGATAGGCTGCGGCCACCGACCAGCGCGCCAATCACCTCCTGGTCGCGATAGATCGGCGTCCCATACAGGCGCACCCGCTCGCCCTCGATCGAGACCGTCTGCTCGATGTCACCGCTCTCGATCGCCTTCGAAGCGATCCCGCCCTTGAGTAGCGTCGAGGGCGTCACGTCACGTGAGAGTGCTGCGACCGACCCATCAGGTCGCACGAAGATCAGGAACACGCCAGCGGTGGCGCCGCGGAACCGTGGATCCGGTGTCGTGGCATTGTTCTGGCTCAGGATGTTCACGGCGCGCACACGCCAGTCATCGACCAGCGAGTGGATGCTGTCCTCGGCCTGCGCGTTCAGTGCATGCCCCATCGCGATGTATGCAGCCACCGCTAGCACCAGCAGGATCGGCGAAAACACCGCGGCATACCAGAGCGTCAGCCGGATGCGCGCGTTGCGAAACATCAGCTCGAGGCCTCTGCGAGGCGATAGCCGGATCCCCGCACCGTCACGATCGGCGCGCCGTCACCCAGCTTGCGCCGCAGATAGTGCACGTAGAGGTCGACGATGTTCGTCTCCGGCTCGGCCTCGTAGCCCCACACGTTCGAGAGGATGCTGTTGCGCGTCAGCACCTGCTGCGGGTGCCGCATGAAGAACTCGAGCAACCTGAACTCGGTCGGTCCGAGGTCTACCGCAACGCCGGCGCGCCGCGCTTCGCGACGGATCAAGTCCAACTCGAGGTCCGCGAACTGCAACGTCGACTCGTCTGGCTCGCCACGACGCCGCCCCAGCGCGCGTACCCGCGCCGTCAGCTCGTCGAACGAGAACGGTTTCACGAGGTAGTCGTCCGCTCCGGCATCCAGCCCGTGCACGCGATCCTCGACCTCGCCACGCGCCGTCAGCATCAGCACCGGCGTTGGCACGTGCCGCGCACGCAGGCTCGAGATCACCTCGAAGCCATTTTTGCCAGGCATCATGACGTCGAGGATGAGCACGTCGAAGTCGCCCTCAAGCGCCATCGCGAACGCCGCGTCGCCGTCGTTGACGGCCTCCACGACATGACCTTCCGCCGTCAGCCCGCGTTGGAGCAGACGCGCGAGCCGCTGGTCGTCCTCGGCCACAAGCAGGTGCATAGCCCCCATACGCTACCTCGTCCGGCAAGGTAGTCGCGCAAGATGTGAGGAGGCTTTGAGTCCACCCGTGATGCCGCTAGCGCGCTGCGAGTTGCTCCGCGACCCAGCGCAAGTACTCCGGCAGATGCGCCGACCAGTACGCCGGCTCGTGCACCCCCGGCCACACCTGCCAGGTGTGCGCGATGCCGAGCTCGATCAGCTCCGCGTGCAGCGCCGTCACGTTCGAGTTCCACTCGTCGCGGTCGCCCACGTCGATCCAGATCCGCAGTCGTCGAGCCGCATCCGCATGGCTCGCGAACAGTGCGGGCGGGTAGTGCGCTGCGTGGTACTCGGGAGACCCGTAGAACGGCGCGGCGATCGAGTACGGTCGCAGCACTGGGCTGTGCGCCGCCACGATCTCGAACACGCCCGGGTACGTCAGGCTGATCTGCAGCGCACCGTCGGCTCCTGCCGACAGCCCGCCAATCGCTCGCGCGCTCGCGGCGGGCACAGCGCGATAGTGCGAGTCCACGTACGCGACCACGTCATGCGCAACGTATGCACCCCAGGCCGGCCCACCGCTCTGGTCCACCCAGTAGCTGAGGTCGCCCTGGGGCAGCACAACGAGGTATGGCGTCACGCTTGGATCACCGAACAGCTGCTCGGCAGCAGCGAACGCGCCGTAGTCCTCCCACTCGCGATTCGTCCCCGCGAGCCCGTGGAGCAGGTAGTGCACTGCGTACCGCTGCTGCGGCGAGGAGTCGTACCCCGGCGGCACGTACACCGTGATCGGCATCGATCGCCCAAGCACGTCACTCCACATGGTGTCTCGCACGACCCGTGACCCCGAACGCGGAGCCATCGAGGCTGATGCAGTTGGCTGCGCTGTCGCTATGGCCGTCGCGGTCGATGCAGCCGCTGGCGTGGACGTGACCGCGATCGCAGGCGCGCCGCCGCATGCCGTCACGATCAAGGCAACGACGAGCGCGAATGCCGGCAGCCGAGGGTGCAACGCCATCCTCTCAGGATAGGAACGACTCCAAAGCGGGCGCGAGCACGAAACAGGCGGGCATCGCTGCCCGCCTGCAAGACGTGACGATCGAGGACGACTCGACCGCTATGACAGCCCGTTCGCCTCGATCACATCGAGGTCGAACGCCAGATTGCCGGTGTACTCCGCCGGCGCTTGCTGGCACATCCACGCTGCCGCTACGCCCATCGGACTCGGGTCGTCGAACTCGAGCTCCGGGCTCTCGCGGTCGTTGCCAAAGAACGAGTTGCCGGGCGTGCGAATGCGGTTGCGCGGCGACAGCGAGTTCACCGCGATGTTGTAC